>JANNQH010000375.1:0-12783 GCA_031400655.1 Deltaproteobacteria bacterium
GTCGTGACCCAACAACCCGATAAGATCATCGTGATCCAGCCCGCGGATCCCCAGGTGATCTACGTGCCGACCTACGCGCCGACGGTCGTGTATGGCGGGTGGTATTACCCGACCTACTACTACCCGCCGATGTACGTCGCCCCGCCCCCCGGCTACGGCATGATGGCGTTCGCCACCGGCGTCTTCTGGGGCGCCGCACTCTCCAGCAATTGCAACTGGGGCTGGGGGCACAGCGACGTCGACATCAACGTCAACCACTACAACAATTTCAATCGCAACACGAATAACAACTTTAATCAGACAAACATCCAGAACAAGTCCGGAAATACGGCCTGGAAGCACAATCCGGACCACCGCGGTGGAGTCAATTACAAGAACAGCCAGACCGCGCAGAAGTTCGGAGCCCAGGGCGGATCGAGCCGCGTCACGCGCGACCAGGCGCGTGGCTACGACCGCGCGGGCGGTGCCGGAGGGGCGGCCCGGAACACCCAGGCAGCGAATCGCCCTGCCGCAGGTCGCGCCAAGACCCCGTCCAATGCCGCGGCCAGAACCCCCTCAGCGCGAAACACGACCCAGTCGCAGCGCCCGTCGGCCAGCGCGACGAGCGCCGCGAATCGCAGCTCGCGTTCGAACCCCAGCGCGAGTACGCGCAGCAGCGCGAACCGGGACAGCACGTTTGGCGGGTCGCGCAATCCGAGCCTAGATCGGTCGGCGAGTAGCCGCGGGAGCATGAGTCGCGGTGGCGGCGGGATGGGCGGCGGCGGAAGAATGGGCGGCGGTGGTGGCGGGCGAATGGGCGGTGGCGGGGGGCGGCGTTAGCCATGAGGGAGACGACGACGATGAACCTGGATCGACTGTGCGACCTCGGACTGCGCCTGGGAATGATGGCGGCGCTCGCAGCCCTCGTAGGATGCGCTCGCGGGCCGGCTGGAACTTTTGCGACGCCAGAGGAAGCGGTGCAGGCGGTCGCGGAGATCGCGGGAACCGGTGATGCCGCGAAGGCCGAATTGGTCTTCGGGCCGAGTGGAGCCGAGCTACTCCAATCGGGCGACGAGCTGGCGGATCGCGAAGACGCGCTTCGCGTGAAGCAGCTGATTCTCGAGAAGGTCGTCTTCGAATCGAAAGATCCGTCGACGAAGATCGCGGTGCTCGGAGAGGATGGTTGGCAATTCCCGTTGCCGCTGGTCCTGGAAAACGGTCGCTGGCGCTTCGACGCCGATCGGGGGCGCGAGGAGCTTTTGAATCGGCGTATCGGTCGCAACGAGCTGCTCGCTCTGGCGAGCCTGCGCGCGTACGTCGACGCACAGAGCGAATACCGCTCGGGGAGCTGGGATGGGAGGCCCCACAGCTACGCGCGCCGGTTCCTGAGTGGCGAGGGTCAGCACGATGGTCTCTACTGGCCGGCGAGCGAGGGCCAACACGAGAGCCCGCTCGGTCCGCTCTACGCGGAGGCGGCGGATGATCTATCCGAGGGCGACGGTCCACGGCCCTTCCACGGCTATTACTTCCGCATCCTGGAAGCGCAGGGCGCGCATGCACCCGGCGGTGGTCGCAGCTATATCGATGCGCAGGGGCTGATGACGCGGGGATTCGCGGCGGTGGCCTGGCCTTCGAAGTACGGCAACTCGGGCATCATGTCGTTTCTCGTCAATCAGCAGGGAATCATCTTCCAGAAGGATCTCGGGGACGAGACGGAAGCCACGATCAAGGGCGTGACGACCTACGATCCCGACGCGAGCTGGGCGCCGACCCGCGACTGATTACGCGGCGCCTACCCGAGCTCGACCGGCCGTGCACGCGCGTCAGATGACCGCCTTGGCCAGCGCCGAGAGGATCGTCGCGATCGGAATCTCGATCGCGAGCACCGGAATCAGCGGCAGCGCGGCCGCCAGCAGCAGCGGCACGACCGTGGCCTTGCCGATCAGCAGCACCTGCATCGAAGCCACCGCATCGTAGACGGGGCCCGTGTCGGCGATGGGGCCGATCTCCGGCGCATCCAGCAGCGCGTTGTCCGCGAGCGTCTGGCCCCCGATCCAGCGATCGCGCACCAGACGTCCGTGGCGACCGACGAGGGAGGAGTAGTCGAGCAGCGCCTTCCGCTTCGTCCGGGCCAACAGCGGAACGAAGGCGAGCAGCGGAGACAGGAAGAGGACCACCGCAAGAATCACGAATGCGCCCATCTGCAGCCGCAGATCCTTGACGTGGACGTCGTGGTAGACGATGTCGTGCGCCCAACGCGACGCGAGCACCGCCCCGATCGCAAACACGACCGGTGCGAACATGCTCGGCACCTGCGCGAGAAAGCCGAGACCACCCGCCCGATCGGGATGCGTCGGCACCAACGAAAGGTCGAGCTTCGAGACCCGGCGAAAGAGTGACCACACCAACACGATCCGCCAGAACCATGCGACGAGCAGGGCCAGGTGGATCGGCCGGGCGACGTAGATGAACCAGAGCGCTCCGAAGCCGAGACCGGACTTCCCTGCGCTCTGCTCCATACCCCACGTGACTTCGTGTGATCGATTGGCGAACTCGGCCACGAGGTTCAGCGCCAGGATGGCCCCGAGCATCGCGACCCAGGGCAGCGTCGCATCGCGCACCCGCGCCGCAGCAACGAGCGCCGCACGAAAGGCCGGCACCTGCAAATTCTCGACCAGCCCCGAGCGAACGAAATGCGGCAGGATCCGCATCGTCATCGCGTGGGCAGGGCCCTCGGCGAGGATCAACAGCGGAATCGCGACGAGGCAGCGGACCTGCACGCCGAAGTGTCCGAGCAGCGGCTCCTCGGTGAGCGGGGGCACCGCCCGGCCCTCCATCCATGCCCACACCGCGATCGGCACCCAGGCGAGCAGAGACCAGAAGAGCGCGCGGCGCACGAGCCCAAGCCCCTCGGCGGGAATCAATCCGATCGCTCTCTGCAGACGAAAGAGAAGATCTCCCCGAACGATCGAGAGGACGAATTCTTCGCCGGTCGGCTCATCGGACTCGGTACTCATGCGGCGTCACCTCCTGTGAATAGGTCGCATACTATCAGCCGGGCGTGACCCCGACGACGACTCTTCCGAGCGTCTCCCGCCTGCCCATCGCCTCGAGGGCGGCGGGTAGCTCCGCGAACGGGACGTGTAGTCCGACGACTGGTCGGATGGCCCCCGTTCGGAACAGCTCGAGGAGCTCTGCGTGGATGCGGTCGCCGACGGATCGCGGCGCGCGATTCATACCCGGCATGCTGCGCTTGCCGGCGCGGCTCGCCGCCTCGTCCCGGTAGCCCAGCGAGAAGATCACGAGCGAGAAATTTCCCCATCCGATCGTGCGCGGAACGATCGAAGGCTGGTCACCGGCCGTCTTGTCCGAGACGAAGCCGAGCATCACATAACGTCCGCCCCAGCCCATGCAGTCCATCGATTCCTTCTGGACCGAAATGCCGACGCCGTCGAAGACCACGTCGACTCCCTTGCCCTGGGTCAGATCGAGAACGGGCTCGAGAAAGCCCTGCTCGCGGTAGTTGATGGCGATCTCTGCGCCGAGATCGCGACACAGAGCGAGCTTGGCGCTCGAGCCCGCCGTCGCGATCACCCGAGCGCCCCTCTGGACCGCGAGTTGGATCGCTGCGGAGCCGGCCCCGCCGCCGCCCGCATGGATCAGGACGGTCTCGCCCGTGACAAGCTTCGCGCGCTCGATCAACCCCATGTAGGCGAGATGGAAAGGCATCAAGATGGCGGCGGCCGCCGGAACCGGGATCGAATCCGGGATCTCGAAGGTCGTCTCCGGACTCGCGATGGCCGTCTCGGCGAAGGCGCCGATGGCGGTCGGCAGGATCGCGGCGACGCGGCGACCGAGCCAGGCATTTGTCCCCTCGCCACAGGCTTCCACGACTCCCATGACCTCCATGCCCGGGCTGTACGGCAGCTCCGGTCGCATGAACATGACGCCGCCGTTGATGCGTTCGATGTCGTGGATGTTCAGCGGGAACGCCTGGACCCGGATCCGGATCTCGCCGGCGCGAGGTGTTGGCAGTGGCAGTCCGTGCTCGAGACGCAGTGCCTTCGAGACGGGGCCGTATTCGTGGATGCGCCACGCCTTCATCGTCCCGGCCGGGGCGTCGTTCATCTCTCCGCCTCGATGCCGTAGCGATCGGTGTAGCGGCGGAAGCGCTCGCGCTCGGTCGGGACGTCGATGCCATACTGCTCAGGGGTGTAGGCGTGCTTGCCGTCTTTGCCCTGCTTGTTCGCTTCCATGAAGCGAGCCATCGCGTCGACCGCGTCCCCGCGTAGCTCGAGACCGAACTGGTCGTAGATCCGCTCGACGACGCCCCGCCAGTTTCCGACCAGATCGCGAAACTGCATGTCGTAGAAGCGCTCGGCCGGGTACTTGCCGGAATCTCGAACGCCCATCGCCTTCTCGAACATGAACGCGAGGCGTGGACACCAATCGCCTGCGACGGTGCGGCCGTCGACATGATCGCTCCCCATGCTTCGCAGCAGCGTCGAGAGGCTCGTGAAGGAGGTCGCGATCTTCACGGGGTCGCGGTGGGTCACGATGATGCCGGCTTCGGGGTAGGTGTCGAGCAGGGTGTCGAGGGCCAGGTTGTGCTGACCCGTCTTGAGCACCCAGTGGGTTCCCGGCGCACGCCACTGCAGATGTTGAAGCTGCTGCTTGTGGAACTCGAGGACACCCTTCCAATCGCAGTCCTGCTCGAGGTGGTCGTAGTAGCTGGGGACGTAGAACTGCGCATGATAGTTCCCGCTCACCATCGAGTTCCCGGTCAGGACGAGGCATTCCTGGGCGTTTCGGGCAGCGAGGGGATGCATCTTCCGGAAGCCTGGAATCATCTTGTCGATGTTCTCGAACTGCGCCTCACAGCGCGCGATGCGGGGATCCGACTCGAGGGTCGCGCGATCGGGCGGGGGCGAGGGCTCCTTGGCCTCCCATCCCAGCGGCGCGCGGCTGCGTGGATCGCAGGCCAGCAGGTCCTGGAGGATCGTCGAACCCGTGCGCGGTCCGCCGACGATGACGAGCGGCTTCACGACCTCGACGCGGGCGATCTCCGGATATCGCTTGCGGTCGGCGATCAGACAGAGGCGATTGCGCGTGGCTTCGACCATCGAGCCGCGCGCGATGTTGCGGCCGAGGAAAGTCAGGCGCGCTTCGTTCTCGAGCGACGCGACGAGACGTTTCAAGGGCTCGAGGAACGGGCCCGTGCCGAAATCATCGAGGCCCCCGGCCAGCCGGATTCCTGCCTCGATGATGGACTCTTCGTCGAGGCGCGCGAGGGGCAGGCCCAGCGAACGCCCGAGCGCGCCGACGGCGTTGATCGCACGGAACTGGCAAGGGAGCGGGGCCGGTCGCGCGAGATCGGCGCTGGAAGTCAATGCTTCCCGAACCTCACGGGCAATGCCTTCGGCCCCCGCAACACCGTTCCGGTGATGCTGACCTTTCCCGGATCGACGATCTGCATGTCCGGCAGTCGCTCGGAGAGGACCTTCAGGCTGACCTCCATCTCCCGCTTGGCGAGATGCGAGCCCAGACAGAAATGCAGCCCGTGGCCGAAGGTCAGGTACTCCTTCTCCTTGCGCCACGGATCGAACTTTTCAGGTGAAGCGAAGACCTCCGGATCGCGGTTCGCCGATGTGATCGCGAAGTTGACCTGCGAGCCGGCGGGGATCGTCGCTCCCGCCCAGCGGACCTCCTTCGGCGCGAAGCGCGGCAGCAGCGCCGTCGGCGGCTCCCAGCGCAGTGATTCGTGGACGACCGCCGGAACGAAGGCCTCGTCGGCCCGCACGGCCGCGAAGACCTCGGGATGGGTGATCACGCCGTACAGCATGCTGCCGAGGCCGCGATAGGTCGTGTCGGCGCCGGCCGGATAGAGCAGGCGGATGAAGGAGTAGATCTCCTCGTCGGACAGCCGCTCGCCTTCGAGCTCCGCCGTGCAGAGCGACGAGAGGAGATCGTCCCCCGGAGACTTTCGGCGCGAGTCGATCAGGGGCTTCAGATACGCGTCGAACTCTCGTTTGGCCTGGAGGGCGAACTCGGGGTCCCAGGGATAGGCGATCAGCCCGTCGCCCCAACGCTTCAGCTGCTCGAAGTCCGTCGGCGGGAAGTCGAGCAGGCGCGTGATGACCGTGAACGCATAACGCATCGTGTAGTCCTGGACGAGATCGGCCTCGCCCCGGCTCGCGAACCGGTCGACGAGCTCGTGGGCGACCGGCATCAGGAACGCCTCGACGAACTCCTTCATGATGCGCGGGCGGAAGCCGACGGAGACGAGGCCGCGGTTGCGGCGGTGCTCCTGGCCGCCCATGCACTGGATCGTCTTGCCCATCGACGGCGCCGACTGACGGAGATAGGCCGCCGCGGACGGGAAGCTGTCGTCGTCGGCCATCGCGGCTTGCAGGTCGTGGAAGCGCGTGATCATGTAGGCGATCTCGCCGTGGTATTGAACGGGAGCGATCGCGTGACGGCTGCGGAGATCCTCGAGGATCGTGTGCAGCGTCGGGACTTCGTCGTTGGCGAAGTCGATGTGTGCATACTCGGCGTTCTTCGTGGAAAGAGTCGCAGTCATGGGGCGTCCTCCCGGTCGATCGTCACTTTACTCGGGCTGAAGGCTCAGCGCCCGATCCGCCGCCACTGCACGAGCGTGTAAGGCGGATCCCCGTCGAGATGATCCTCGAAGAGCGGCTCGACCTCCGCCCCGATCACGATCTGCGCCTCGGGATCGCCCGCGAGATTTCCGAGCATGCGGATCCCGCCCGCGCCCGGCAGCTCGACGATGACCGGGACGTAGGGCAGGCCCGTCTTCAGCGCCGGATGGACCGGATGCCAGACCCGCTCCCAGCTGAAGATCCGCCCCCTGCCGGGGACGGGTTCGAAAGCGACCTCGAAGCTCAGGCATTTGTGGCAGAGCCACTCGGGTCCCCACTGCCAGGTTCGGCATTTCTTGCTCTTGCAGCGTTGTGCAACGAGCTCGTGGCGGCGCGCCGCTTCCCAGAACGGGGCGTCGAGACCGTCGTTCGACGGGCGCGGTGCGGGTAGACCCTTCGGCAGGAGGTATTCGCTCATAGCGTGCTCGCCGCTCCCACGATCATGTTGCTCGCCATCGGGACCATCGGCCCCGAGGACACGAGCGCGACCTCCGCGCCGATCACCTGGCTCGTCGACTGCCCCCGAATCTGGCGCACCGCCTCGATGTTCAGCTCGAGGCCGTGCATGTAGCACTCGGCGAGATTGCCCCCGCTCGTGTTGAGGGGGAGCTTGCCGTTCGGCGCGATCAGGTTCTCGAGGGTCAGGAATTCGTTGGCGTTCTCGTACGTGCAGAAGCCGTGCTCGATCAGGCTCATCACGACGCCACCCGTGAAGTTCTCGTAGCTCTGGACGACGTCGACGTCCGACGGCTTCACGCCCGCCATCGCGTAGAGGCGCGGAGCGAGGGTCTTGAAGCTCGAGGTCGCCATGTCGGGGTGGTTCTGGATGCTGGCCCCGTCGCGGTAGCCCGAGCCCTGGGCTGCACCTAACAGGTAGACGGGAGGCTGCTGCAGGTCCCGGGCGCGCTCGGCGGGGACGAGCACCATCGCTGCGGCGCCGTCGTTCTCGAGGCAGCAATCGAAGAGGCCGAAGGGCTCGACGATCCAGCGCGCGGCGTCATAGCCCGCCTCGTCGAGGGGACGGCCGCGCATCACAGCCCGGGGATTCGACTGGGCGTGGTGGTAGGAGGCCATGGCCACCGCGCGCTGCGTCGTCCGCTCGATGCCGTGTTCGTGCATCAGGCGCGTCATGCGGAAGGCGAACATCTGGGCTGGCGAGAGGACTCCGTAGGGCGCCATGAAAGCCATGCCCCCCGAGACGGCGGCCGGATAGTTCCCCTGGCCGAAGCGATAGGTCTGGCCCTGGGCGAGGCCGCGGTAGACAACGACGCAGTTCGCATAGCCCGCAGCGATCGCCGACGCGGCATTCGCCACGGCTGCGGATCCGCCGCCGCCTCCTCCACCGAAGACCATGTTCGCGAAGTGGAGCTCTGGCAGCCCCAGCGCCGCGGCGATGCGGGCGGGATCGTTCTGATCGTTGCTGAAGGAGGCGAAGCCGTCGACTTCTCGCGGATCGATCCCGGCGTCGCGACAGCTTGCGAGGATCGCCTGGAGCGTCAGGACGTACTCCGGCTCCTTCGCCTGCCCGCGCTTGTAGTAGGTCGACTCACCGACGCCCGCGATCGCGACCTGGCCCCGGATGCTTCGTGTCATCGCTCGATCTCCTCAGACGCCCGGCGACGGCGCAACGCCTTTCGGCAGCGCCTCTCCAGGCATGACGACGACCCGCCGCGCAAAGCGCCAGCGCCCGCCCTGCAAGACGAGGTTGTCGTGGTAGCGACCGATCGTCGCGATGGTAATGCCGTCCTTCGAGCTCGCGAAGGCCGAGAAATCCGTCCAGGCCCGCGCGCGACCCGATCCCAGCAGGTCGATCACGGGCATCAGACTGACGTGCTTGCCGGGGAACTCGGGCTGCATGCCGCCGATCGCCTTCACGATCTCGCTGCGACTCTTGTAGATCTGACCCCAGACCTCGAAGACCGCATCGAAGGTGAAGACCTCCCCCCATTCGTCAAGACGCTTGGCATCCAGCAGCTGCGCATAGAGGGCGATCAGGCGGCGGATCGCTTCGTAGTCTTCCAGTTGGGTCACACTCGCACTCTAACCAGAATCGCCGGGCGCGCCAGAGCGGTGGGACGCGTCGTGGTACGATGCGCTTCGATCGTTCCGGACCGCTCAGCAACCGACTTCGGAGGACACATGGATCCGGCGGACATCCTTCTCACCGACCGCGTCGCGATCGTCACCGGCGGCGGCCAGGGCATCGGCGAGGGCATCGCGAAAGGCTTCGCCCGCTTCGGGGCCCACGTCGTGATCGCCGACAAGAACGCCGAGACGGGCGAGCGGACGGCGGCGGCGGTTCGTGCCCTCGGCCGCCAGGCCCTCGCGATCACGACCGACGTGCGCGAGCAGGACCAGGTCCAGGCGATGGTCGACCAGACCGTGAAGCACTTCGGCCGCCTCGACATCCTCGTCAACAACGCCGGTGGCGTCCGTTATGCGAAGTTCCTCGACCTCGGGCAGAAGGGCTGGCACCGCCACACCCAGCTCAATTTCGATGGCCTCTTCGGTCCGACCGACGCGGCCGTGCGCGCCATGATCGCGGGCGGCCGCGGCGGCGTCGTGCTCAACATCGCGAGCATCGAGGCGCTGCGTGCGGCGCCGATGTTCTCGGTCTACGCCGCCTGCAAGGCCGGCATGGTCAACTTCACGCGCTCGCTGGCCCTCGAGCTCGCGGATGAGCGAATCCGCGTCAATGCGATCGCGCCCGACGTCGTCGAGACGCCGCACCTGCTCGCCTTCGAAGGCAGCGCGACCGGCGGAAGCAAGGACGCGCGCGAACGGGGGATTCCGCTGCGGCGGGCGGGGAGCGTCGAGGACTGCGCAAACGCCTGCATCTTCCTGGCGTCCGACATGGCGAGCTACATCACGGGCGTGACCTTGAGCGTCGACGGCGGAACCTTTGCATCGAGCGGTTGGACGCGGAATCCGGACGGGACGTGGGGGCTGTTTCACTAGCGGCATCCATGAATCGGTTCACTGCACGGCCGCGAGGCCTTCCCGGATCTCCGCGTAGCGATGGTCCACGTCGGTCGCGATGTGCGGATGTGTCGGGATCACGAACAGACCGCGCCGGAGGCCTGCCAAGGCAGTCGCCGCCACCTGATCCGGCGTGCGCGAGAGCGCGCCGATCTGCTGCTGGAGCTCGGGCCGCAGATTAGCGGTCGGATTCAGCGTGGACGCTGACGACGCGGCGGCCGCGGCGCGTCCGGAGGATCCGCCGACCGGCGACTGTGCTGGCCTCAGCGAGCTCGAGTTCTGTCCGAGCGCCGTCGCCACCGGCCCCGGACACAACACGCTGACCCCGATCCCATCCCCGTGCAGATCCGCCCGCAGTCCGTCCGCCAGTGCCAGCACGCTGTGCTTCGTCATGAGATAGGCGGTCAGCTGCATGTCGTGGATCAGTCGGGGATAGGAGAGGCTCGCCTCGGAGCCGGTCAGCAGGATGTGGCCCTGCTTCTTGTTCTCGCGCAGCAGTCGAACGAAGGGGCGACAGGTATCGAGGCAGCCCCAGACGTTGATATCGAAGATCCAGTCGAGGTCTTCGCGGGACGCCTCGAGGATCGGTCCCTGCATCACGACCCCCGCATTGGCGCACACGAGGTCGATGCCCCCGAGCTCCCGCCAGGCCCGCTCGACGACGCGTGCCAGGGCCGTGGGATTCGTGACGTCACAGGCGATGCACGGCGAGTCGAGCGAGGCGGCCGTCTCGCGCAGGCGCTCCTCGGCGATGTCGCAGAGGAACACGCGGGCACCCTCCGCCCGGAATTTGCGAGCGAGGGCCGCGCCGATGCCGTCGGCCGCCCCGGTCACGAAGACGCGCTTGTCGTCGAGTCGCGAGAAATCCATCTGCGTCCGCCTCCCTGGATCGAGTCGCTGCGAGTCTACTCCGCGCCCGGGTCGCTGCGCGGCAAAATCAGTTGACTTCTCGCGCCCGTAGTCGTATCCCTCGCGAGGCTCTTCGGGTGGCTCTTTATATGGGGAAGCGGAAAGGAGCGGCGAATGGCGATCCACGACGGGGCAACGAGCGAGATCGAGCGCCGGGCTGCGGAGCGACTTTTGCGCGGCGAGGCGTGGGACGATTTCTGCGAGTCGCTGAAGGTGGCGGGCCGGGTCGTCGAGCAGTTCGGTGAGCTGCCCTCCGAGCAGGACCGCGCCGAGTGGTACCGGTGTTTGACGCGCATGGTCCGCAACGGCTTCGAGCGCTTTGTCGAGAACTGCGAGCCCGAGCGGCCGCGGCTGCGCGATGCGCCGTGGCGCCAGAGCATCAACGTCCAGTGTCCCGATCAGGACCATCTGATGTGTGAGTTCGAGGGCTGCGATTCCGACTATCGCATCTCGGGATCGCGCGGGACGCTTCCGTACTTCGTGATGGCGATCTGGTCCTCGCCGCAGCCGCGGGATCTCGCCGCGAGAAGCTGGGCGAAGCAGGGCGTCGAGGGACTCGGCGAGTTCGACCCGTCGAATCTGAAGACGACGGCCTTCCTCAAGAGCGACGACATCGATTTTGATTCCGATGGGAACTTCGAGGTGATCCTGAGCAAGACGCCGCGGGCGCGGAACTGGCTGCCGATCACGCGGGAGTCGACGGGCATCCTGATTCGACTCGTCTACCACGACCGCCAGCAGGTGGTCCCGCCGCGGTTTGCGATCGAGCGTATGGACCGACCGCGGCCGCGACCGATCCGACCGGACGAGATGGCGGCGGGGCTCGCGAAGGCGGGGCAGGTGGTCGTCGGCTATGCAGAGCTCGTGCGGGCCTGGTGGCAGAACAATCTCTCGCAGCGGCCGAACCAGATCGTCTTCTCGGAGGCGACCTATCTCAGCAATGGCGGCGTGCGCGATCGGCTTCACGGCTTCGGGTGCTGGGAGAAGCCGGCCTCCGACGCGCTCGTCGTCCGCTTTACGCCGACGCCGTGCGAGTACTGGATCCTGCAGGTCTGCAATCTCTGGCAGGAGAACCTCGACGTCTACGAAGACGGCCAGGGCTACATCACGAAATTCAACTGCAAGCACGAAGCCGACGGCTCCGTCGTCGCCGTGATCGCGGACGAGGATCCGGGGGTCGGGGGGAACTGGATCGATTCCTTCCAGCACGAGAAGGGCGTCTTCAGCCTGCGGCTCATCAAGACCGAGGGCGGCCCGGGGATCACGATCCATCGGGTGCCGCTCGCACGCCTGAAGCGTGAAGGGCTCTCGGGACTGGCGAAGGAGCCGGGAATCTCGAGCGGGGAAGTGACGGCGTGATGGAGCTCGGGGTCATCCTGCCCAACTCCGGCGCGTTCGCCGATCCGGGAGCGATGCTCGCCGTCGCCGAGGCGGCCGAGGCGATGGATTATTCGGCGCTCTGGACGGCCGATCATCTCGTGCTCCCGATCGAGTCGGCGACGACCTATCCCTATTTTCGCCAGGCGAAGATCCGACTCGAGCCGACGCATCCCTTCCTCGAGCCGCTGATCGCCCTGGCCGCTGTCGCGACGCGGACGCGTCGGATCGGGCTCGGGATCAGCGTCTATCTCGCAGCGCTCCGTCATCCGATCGCGGTCGCCAAGCAGGTCGCGTCCCTCGATCAGCTGTCGGGTGGGCGCGTGATCCTGGGGGTCGGCGCGGGCTGGATTCCCGAGGAGTACGAGACGCTCTCCATTCCGTTCGCGGAACGCGGCCGTGTGCTCGACGAGCATATCGAGGCGATGCGGACGCTCTGGCGCGACGAACAGCCGCGTTATGCGGGGAAGCACTACCGGTTCGACAATATCGGCTTCGAGCCGAAGCCCGTGCGCCGCGACGTGCCGATCTGGGTGGGCGGCAACAGCCGGGCCGCCCGCCGCCGCGCGGCGAAGCTCGGCGACGGCTGGCACGTGATCGACGTGCCGATGGCAGAGCTCGAGGCGGGGATCGCCGAGCTCGCGCGGGAGTGCCTCGCGGTCGGACGCAAGCCCGCGGAGGTGTCGACCTCGATCCGCTCCCAGATCTCGCTCACGAATGCCCGCGTCCCCGAGGCCGACCGGATGGTCCCGCTGACGGGCCCGGTCGACGAGGTGCTTCGCGATCTGCGCCGCTACCGCGAGCTCGGCGTCGCCCACGTCGCCCTCTGGCCCGCCGGTCGCTTCGACCGGGCCGACGCCTACATCGCCGCGATGGAGCG
>JANNQH010000376.1:0-3993 GCA_031400655.1 Deltaproteobacteria bacterium
CGCCTTCGCCAGCGCGTTGGCCGCGTAGTCGTCGCCTTCCTCGGGAAACGCGATGCCGGGGAACACCGAGAGCGAAACGATCTCGTCGTCGCCGAGGATCCGCTCCACCTCACGGAGCTTCCCCGGATTGCCGCTCGCCAGCACGAAGCGGCGTCGGCCTGCCGGACTCCCCACCACCTAACCCCGTCCGCGCAGCAGCCGCGCGAGGGAGAAGCCAGCGCCTTCGATCGCCTCGCGCTGGCGCGCGGCGATCGCATCGATGCCCAGCCAGGCCAGATCGAGCAGCCCGTCGAGCTCGCGGCGATCGAAGCTGCCGCCCTCGCCCGTGCCCTGGACCTCGATCATGCGGCCGCTGCCCATGCCTACGACGTTCATGTCGACCTCGGCTCGGGAATCCTCCGCATAAGGCAGATCGAGGAGCCCCACGCCGTCGACGACCCCGACGGAGACCGCCGCGAGCTGGTCGCGCAGCACACCCCCCGCCAGCACGCCGCGGCGCTCGAGGCGTCCGACCGCGAGGGCCAGGGCGACATAGGCGCCGCTGATCGAGGCGGTGCGCGTACCGCCGTCGGCCTGCAGCACGTCGCAGTCGACGTAGAGCGTGCGCTCGCCGAGCGCCTTGCGGTCCACGACCGCGCGCAGGCTGCGCCCGATCAGGCGCTGGATCTCCATCGTGCGGCCCGAGAGCTTTCCCCGGCTCGCCTCGCGCTCGTTGCGCGTGTTCGTCGCAGCGGGGAGCATCGAATACTCCGCCGTGACCCAGCCCTCGCCGCCTCCGCGCATCCAGCGCGGGACGTCGGGCTCTTCGCAGACGGTGCAGAGCACACGCGTGCGGCCCATGCTGCACAGCACCGAGCCGAGGGGCTGGTCCGTGAAATCGACTTCGAATGCGAGCGGCCGAATTTCGTCGGCTCGCCGCCCATCGCCTCGCATCGTGATCCTCGCTTTCCGTGTCTGTTCTTTGAGCGCGCGCTCAATGCGCGGCCCGTGCGGCGGGCGTCGTGCCGCTCGCCGGCCGCACGCCGCGGCGCGCATCGTACCGCCGTCCGAAGTCTACGACCGCTGCCGCCAAGGCCTCGGCGATGTCGTCTTTCTGGCGACCCTGGCGCAGCAATCCCTCTTCGTCGGGATGGGTCAAGAATCCGATCTCGACGAGGGTCGCCGGCATGCGTACGCCCATCAAGACGACGAAGGGCGCCTGCTTCACGCCCCGCGAGCGATCCCCCGCGGCCTCGGACAGGCCGCCCTCGGCGAGCTTCGCGAACTCG
Source organism: Deltaproteobacteria bacterium (assembly GCA_031400655.1). Lineage (GTDB taxonomy): Bacteria > Myxococcota_A > UBA9160 > UBA9160 > UBA4427 > UBA4427. The sequence continues at coordinate 1,269 of JANNQH010000376.1, forward strand.
CTCGACTCCTGCAGATGTTCCGTCTCGATCAGGTCGCCGAGGATCGCCGCCAGGGGATCCGCCGAGTCCGCGGACGGCGAACGCGCGCCGAGCGCCGTGTTCTCCCGTTCGGCCAGGCGCTGGGACTCTTCGTCGCTCGACTCGAGGGAGGCGAAATAGGTCTCGACACCCCGCGGCGAGCGACTCGTCGACGCGTTCGCATGGATCGACAGGAACAGATCGGCATGGGCATCGTTTGCGACGGCGGTACGCTGCTCGAGCGAGAGGAAGCGATCGTCGCGGCGCGTGAGAATGACGCGCAGCCCCTGCTTCACGAGGCGCCGCGCCACGCGCCGGGTCACATCGAGGACGAGATCCTTCTCGCGCAGGCCGGTGGGACCGATCGCGCCCTCGTCCTGGCCACCGTGGCCGGCGTCGAGCACGACGACGTCGAAGCGATCGAGGGCGGCCGCTGCGACCTCGGCGATTTCCTCCGCACGGGCGGGGCGCATCGGGGCCAGGCCGGCGAGCATCACGAGCACGCAAAGCAGGCCGATCCGATCGCATCGCTTCTGGGATCTCGAAAGAAGACCGCTCACACCCCACCCCCGCACCGCGCCGAGAATACCATGGGCGGAGAACGGACGGGGGACGCCGATGCGTCCGATGGCGCACCGCCCGCCGCGAGAGATTCGCGGCGGGCAGTGCCACCAACGCGGTCGCTACCGCCCCGAACTACTGGCCGAGCGCGACCAGGTTCGAGAGCAGCTCGTTCGCGACCGAGGCTGTCCGGGTATTCGCCTGGAAGGCGCGCTGGCCGATGATCAGGTTCACGAACTGCTGCGCCAGGTCGACGTTCGACTTCTCGAGCGAGCTCGCCCGGATGGCGCCGAGATTTCCGCTGTTGGCGGCCGCGATGATCGGCGGTCCGGAATCCAGCGACTCGGTCAGGCGACTTCCCCCGATGTCCGTGAGTCCCTCGACATTGCCGAAGTTTGCCAGCGCGAGTTGCGCCAGGGAGGTCGTCATGCCGTTCGAGAAGACCCCGTTCATGCGGCCGTCTGGATCGATCTGGAGCCCCGTGAGCGTGCCCGGCGCGAAGCCGTCCTGGCTCACGAAGTTCGTGGCCGTCTCCTGGTTGAACTGGGTCGAGGCCGGTCCGGTCGGCGTGCCGCCCGAGGTGAGCGGCCCCATGCTGAAATCGAGGGCCTGATTGCCCGCGGCGCCATTGCTCGTATTGAAAGCGAAATTGACCGTGGGATAGGCCGAGCCGCCGTTGACCGAGACGAGCGATCCGGAGGTGTCGAACACGAGTGCGCCCGTGCCGCCCGCCTGCAGCACGAAGGGATCGGTGCCGCCGGCGCTCGATTCGGCCTGCGGCAGGGTCACGTTGTACTCCCAGTTATTCGCTCCCGTGTGCGTGAAGAAGATCGTCGCCTGGCGCGCCGTGCCGAGGGTGTCGTAGATCGTGACGACTTCGCGGGCGCTCGAAGTCACGTTCGGATCCGCCGGATCGAAGGGCGTCGCGATGATCGGCGCCACGGCATCGAGGTTGATCCCGAGCTGGATCAGCGAGGTCGGCTGCGGCGGCGAGAGCGGCACGTTGATCTGGATGTCGCCCAGCACTCCGTTCGACGTACCGGTCGTCGGATCGATGCCGTAACCCTGGACGCGATTGCTGTTGGCGTCGACGAACCAGCCGTTGGCATCCAGGCCGAAGGAGCCGTTGCGGGTGTAGGCGCGGCCCAGGTTCCCATCCACGATGAAGAAGCCGCGGCCCTCGATGCCGAGGTCGGTCCCTCGCTGGGTCTGCTCGAAGCCACCCTGGGAGAAGATCATCGAGACGTCGTTCACGCGCACACCGGCACCGATCTGGGCGGCGCCGGCGCCGGCCGTGATGTTCTGCCCGAGCACGGCCGTGAACTCAGCCCGCTTCTCCTTGAAGGCCGGGGTGTTCGCATTCGCGATGTTGTCGCCGATCACAGAGATCTGGGTCGAGGCGGCCTGGATCCCGCTGACGCTGCTGGCGAGCGCGTTGGTCAAAGACATCTTCCACTCCTTCTTCGAGCGAGGGCAAAGAACGCGCCCTCGCCTGACAAGATCATCCGTGATCGTTGTTGGATGCGTCGCCACCATCCGGCGGTCTTTCCACCGGATTCACGTGTCGACGCACTCAATCTTTCGTAGGCCGAGAGGCGCAGGACGAGTCCATCGTCTTGCTCGAGCACCTCTCGCAACACGTTCGAGAACTTCACGACGCCGTCCGCCCGCCCGTAGGCTGAACGACCGACTGCCCGAGACCCGTCTCGAGCGACGAGGTCTGCGATTCGCTCGCGTCTGTCCCGGGCGCCATGCGCACCTCGAGGATGTCCGAGAGCTTGAAGAGCCGTGCGCCGATCCGGACCGCCGGCTCGCCCGCCAACACCGCGCCGCTCACGATGCCGGTCAGCATCGGCAGGATCGTCACCGGCTTCCCGTCGGTGCCCTTCGCGACGAATTCGACGCGGTAGACGCCCTCGGGCAGGTTATGCGCCTTCGGGTCGAACTCGAAGGTGTGATCGCCGGGCCGCATCGCCACCGGCCCATTCTCGTCGACCGGCAGGACCGAGCCCTGGTAGCGGATGGCGCCGTTCGAATCGCGAATCTGGACCGTGGCCTCGACGACGGTGTCCGCATTGCGCAGGGGCAGCTCGATCGGGCTCCGCTCGGCGTCGACCTCGATCTGCTTTCCGAATACGACCACTTC
>JANNQH010000377.1:0-1711 GCA_031400655.1 Deltaproteobacteria bacterium
TCCTGTCCGGCGGGCGGATCCGCTTCGTGATCGCCGCCGGCTGGAACGACGTCGAGTACGAGGCGCTGAACGTCGACTTCAAGAAGCGCGGCAAGATCATGGAAGAACAGTTCGTCTTGCTGCGCGAGCTCTGGAGCAAGCAGGTCGTGACCTATCACGGCCACCACCACACCGTGACCGCGGCCGGCATCAATCCGCTGCCGACCCGCAAGCGCATTCCGCTCTGGGTGGGCGGGCAGTCGAAGGTCGTGCTGCGGCGCTGCGGCCGGCTCGGCGACGGCTGGTTTCCCTACTACCCGTATTTCAGCGAGTCCCAGATCCGCGCCGATCGAGCCGTGATCGAGCAGGCGGCCCGAGAGGCCGGGCGGACTCCGGCCGAGATCGGGATCGAGGGCGCGATCTATTTCGAGGACGCGCGCTTCCCGAAGCCGAAGGACGGACGCAAGCCGCCGCATAGCCTCGAAGAGTGCGTCGAGTACGCGAAATGGTGGAAGGGGTTCGGCGCCGATCGCTTCTGGGTCACCGCGCCCTGGGCCGAACTCGGCCCCGAGGAGACGGGTGTGCGCGAGGAAGGAAAGGCCTGGAGCGGGGTCGACAAGCGGCTGCGCGAGCTCGAACGATTCAAGCAGGCGGTCGGGAAGGATTTCTGATCTGCGCGCAGGCGGCTGCGACCGCTTCATAGCAGCTCGGAATCGCCATTCGGGCCTGCCCGATGAGATCCTTGGGATAGGCGTCTCGAAACGGCTCGATTCCGTATTCGCCATCGAATGGGCGTGGCGCATGGAAGGAGCCCCAGAGCAGATCCCAGAGCGAGAGTACGTTCGCGTAGTTCACGTTCCGTCCGGCGCCGAGGGCGATGTCGTGATGCCAGCGGTGGCCGTCTGCGTGGGCGAGGACTCGGGAGAGCCCGCCGAGGGAGGTCGGCGTGTTGGTGTGCTGGGCGCCCATCACGAGCAGCGCCAGCGTGAGGCCGAGCAACATACTCTCGAAAGTCACGCCGAGGGTGCCCGCGACGAGGCCGTACGAAGCGTATGTGAAGACCGCTTCGAGCGGATGGAGCGCGAGGCCCGCGAGCAGGGAGAATTGCCGGATCGAGTGGTGCACTGAATGGACTCGCCACATGAGGCCGTTCGATTCGTGCTCGTGGCGATGGCGAAAGTAGTCGAGGAAATCGGCCAGCACGATCAGCGCGAGAGCCGGGATCCACGGACTTCCGCCGAGCGTCGCTTCGATGCCGATCGCATTGCGCAGCTCGAGCACGAGCCACCACAGCCCGAAAGCGGTTCCGAATCCGAAAACTGTCCCGTAGACGATGCCCTGGAAGGCCTCGACGGCGATCTGGTGGACGGACCTCGGAGCAAGCGGGCGCGCGGGCCGGAGTCGTTCCGCCAGCATCTGCAGCCCGGGCGAGAACGAGAGCGCGAGAACGCTCGCGAGGACGGCCGAGTCGGTCGCCACATGCACGGCGACCAGAAGAGCGATTGGGCCGAAGACGAGCACGAGGCCCACCGCGACCGCGGAAGGGCGCGAATGGCGATTCGGAATCGCCGTCGGAGCCGCGCTCAGAGCAGCCCCTCGACGTCCTTCTCGATTTTCTCCGGCGTGTCGACCGAGCCGTAGCGCTTCACGACCTCGCCCTTCCCGTCGACCAGGAACTTGGTGAAGTTCCACTTGATGCCCTCGCTGCCGAGCACACCGGGCGATTCGCTCT
>JANNQH010000378.1:0-11968 GCA_031400655.1 Deltaproteobacteria bacterium
GAACGCGCGGATCTTCTCGAGCGCGCGCGCCAGGCGAGTGCGCTCGCGGCCGTATTTGGGACACAGATCCGCGCGTTTGTGCCAGAGCCGCTTGATCTGATCGTTCGTCGCATTCGCCCAGGCGAGATTGCGGTGCTCGACAGCCATCGGCAGGACCTGCTTCTCGTAGTAATGGATCTGCTTCGTGAGCCGCCGGCACTGGCCGCGGTAGTTGCCGTGCACGCTCGCATCCTGGTCGTAGGCGAGCGCCGCTCCCGTCCACAGCAAGACCACCCAAGCCAGCAACAGGCTTCGGATCGACGTGCGGACGAGCTCGGGACGCAAGCACATGCGGGCTGCATCGGCTGCGCCCGGGCGGACCTGAAGGGACGTTTGCACGGCGCCTGCCGCCCACCGGATCGAGCCCTGTCCACGACCCCGTTCCGCGCCGCCCTCGAGCCAGAATTCTCTTTATTTTCCAGGCCCTTTGGCGCTGATTCAAAAGCGTTCTGCGAGGCTCAGGGCCTGGCGCCGGGCGAGCGCCATACCGGTCCACATCGGGTTCACCGAGGGGCATTGCGGGAAGATCCCGGTGTCGGCGATGTAGAGGTTCTCGAGGTCGTGGCAGCGACCGTCCTCGTCGACCACGCCGCGGGTCGGATCGCCGTGCATGCGGGTGGTGCAGAAGACGTGATTGCCGGCCATCACGAGGTTCTCGGGGCGCACGGCCGGGGAATCGAGGACGCGCGCCTGATCGGCGCTCGTCATCTCCTCCGCGACGCCGTAGACGCCGGGCAGGATCTTGCTGGCGCCGGCGGCGAAGAAGAGCTGTGCGATCACGTGGAGCGCGCGCCGGACGATCGCGAGATCGTCGGGATGAAGCCGCCACTCGAGCACCGGATTCGAGCTCCAAGGTCGCGTGCGCAGCTCCCCGAGCGAGCGATTCGCGCTCACGATGGCATCCCAGACCGCCGTGCGCGGAAGCTCCGCATAACGCGCCTGGAGCTCGGGGCCCATGCCCGGGAGACGCATCGAGAGCAGCGGCGGCGGCGCCCACAAGGTCTCGAGCTTGAAGCCCTCGGCGAGGAAGGCGAGGCTCTGATAGCCCTGGGTCGCGCCGAATTGCGGGTCGACCTGGTCGGGAAACACGCCGGCGATCGCGACGCCGGGATGGAACTGGAGATTGCGCCCGACCTGGCCCGAACGATTGGCGAGGTTGCCGCTCTGGCGGAGCAGGACCGGCGTCGCCGTGCAGCCCGCCGCCAACACGACCGCCTTCGCGTCGATCCGGAAGCGATGGGTCTGGCCGGCGCGGCGACCGCCCGAGAACGGGACAACGGCGTGGCCCGCGACGCCGGTGACGCGTCTGCCCGAATGGCGGATCGTCTGGACCTGCAGGCTCGTCATCACCCGGGCACCCGCCCGCAGCGCGGCCGGGACATAGCTCACGTCCATGCTCTGTTTGGCGCGGCTGCGGCAGCCCGTGAAACACTCGCCGCTCCCGCGGCAGCCCGTCACGTTGCGCGCGATCGGCTCGCTCTCGACACCGAGCGCCCGGCAGGCATCCCGAAAAAGTAGATTTCGCCGGCCCTGGACCGCGTCGGGTGTCGGGGCGATGCCCAGGAACTCGGCGATCGCGTCGAAATGGGGATCGAGGTGGGCGCGATCCGTCCGCTCGAGATCGAATCCGGTCGCCCAGCGCTCGAAGACCGGATCCGGCGGCCGCACGCAGATCGCTGAGTTGACGAGCGATCCGCCGCCGAGCGCCACCGCCTGCATCGTCGGCATCGTCGTCCCGCGCGTCATGCGGAGGCCGCCCTCCCGCATCGTGCGCGTCATCGAAAGATTCCCGTCGAGCTCGAAGTCCCGCACCGTGAAGGGCGGCCCCTCCTCCAGCAGGATCACGTCCTTGCCCGCCCGGGCGAGCTCGTAGGCCGCGACGGCGCCGCAGGGCCCCGAGCCGACGACGACCACGTCGGCCTGCTCTTCGATGGGCCCGTCGTACTGTGCGAAGACCCGCACCCGCTCGCGCGCGGCGCGCAGCCAGTCGGCCGCCTCGGGCTCGCGCGGGGCGCTCTCTTCCGCGCTCATCGTGAGTCCCGACTCGAGCGTTGATAGGCGCGGTGGCGCGGGCCGTGGGGATCGAGCGGGCCGAGCGCGACGGGATCGGTTCGATCCCCGGCTTCGAATCGAATCGACATCGGCAACGCGCCGATGCGGGGAAACAAGAGCTCCGCGTCGCTCACCGCCGGCTCGATCTCGAAGGGCGCGAGTCCGAGCTCGCGCAGGTTCGCCGGATGACCCAGGTAGCCGATCGCGAGGACTGCGCGAAGGGCCGTGAAGAGGATGCGCACGCGGGGCTCCCAGTGGCTCCCGACGCGCTCGAGGACTGCGATCCGCGACGCCGGACCGAGACGCGAGAATCGATCGCGTCCGCCGGGCGCGGGCGCGGGCAGGAAGAGGCTCAGGTGCTCGAAGGCAAGCAGCAGGGCCCGGATCTGGAGGCGCTGGGCTACGGGCAGCGCCGAGAGGTGGTGATCCACGTAGAGCGGCAGATGCGCGTCGACGCCGATGACCGGGAGGCCCGCACCATCGGGAAACAAGACTTCCGCGGCCGCCTGGATAAACGCCACCTCGCCCTTGTGGAGCACGGCCAGACCCGCCGGCGCCTCGGCGTACCCGGCGGTGAACCGCCGCTGGAGCGCGATCGCGAGCACGAGGACAACGCTGATGGCCAGAAAGAGAGTCAACACGGGATGCAGCATAACCGAGCCGTGCCCTTCGCTCAGGCGAGCATCGATCGCTGCAGGTCGTGGAGCCAGGCGTAGGCCGCGTGGTCGTACTGCTGGAGCTCCGAGAACGTGAGCTCGAGCAGCACCGAGACCCAGCGCGACAGCTGCCGCAGCCCCAGCGTCCGCACGCCGTCCTCGATCGACTCGAGCCGCCCCCGCACCGGGTTGCCCGCCGTGTTGACGAGGCGGATCAGGTTGAGGCCGAGCTTCGCGTCCTGCTTGAAGCTCTCGACGATCGCCGCGTTGTCGGTGCCCACGCTGATCTTCTGCTCGAGCAGCTCGATCACGACGCGCAGATCGCCGGAGCCAGCACCGATCGGAATTGCCCGTCCACTGCTCAGGGTTCGTACGGAGGCTCGGTCATCCAGGGCAGCAATTCGGGGTAATCCCGCGAAACGGTCAGCGCAAAGTGCGCCGGGCGCTTCTCGAGGAAGCTCGTCACGCCTTCGCGGCTGTCCGCCCGGGCGCCCATCCAGGTCATGGCCGCCGAGTCGAGCCGATGGGCCGCCATCGGATGAGATGCGCTCAACATCTGCCACATCATTTGCCGCGCGAGGGCGACCGAGACGGCGCTCGTGTTCTGCGCGACCTCGAGCGCGAGCGCGCGGGCGCGGGGCAGCAGCTCTTCGGGGGCCAGCACTTCGGATACGAGGCCGCCTCGCAGCGCCTCCTGCGCGTCGAAGACCCGGCCCGAGGCCACCCACTCCATCGCCTGCGAAATGCCGACGACACGCGGCAGGAACCAGCTACTGCAGGCCTCTGGAACGATGCCACGGCGGGTGAAGACGAAGCCGAAGCGGGCCCGCTCGCTCGCGAGCCGGATGTCCATCGGCAGGATCGAGGTCACCCCGACGCCGACCGCGGCCCCATTCACTGCCGCGATCACGAGCTTTCGACATCGGAAGAGGCGAAGCGAGACCAAACCGCCGATGTCGCGCGGGGCCCGCGGCGACGACGCCCGATCCTGCATCTCGCCCTCGTCGGGGTCGAAGGTGCTACCGCCGCCGGAAAGATCCGCCCCGGCACAGAAAGCCTTCCCCGCCCCCGTCACGATCAGCGTCCGGATCTCGTCGTCGGCATCGATCCGATCGAGGGCGTCGAGCCACTCGCGGGCCATCGCATGGCTGAAGGCGTTCATGCGATCGGCTCGATCGAGGGTCAGCGTGGCGATGCCGTCGGCTTTCTCGAGTCTAAGGGTCTCGTACGGGCGGGGGGCGGACTCCGGGGACATGGCGTTTCCTTTTCAGATCGAGGTAGCGTCGCGGAAGCGTCCTGTAAAAGAGCAGCGCGGGTGGATCTCAGCTGATCCGCTTCCCGATCGCCTCGCCAAGGCGAAGCGGCGTGCCGACGGGCCGGGCGTCGAGCTCGAACCGGTCGGGCGGCAGCAGCAGCACGATCGTCGAGCCGAATTCGAAGTGTCCCCACTCGGCGCCCCGCGCAAAATGCGGAGCCTCTGCGCCGAGCGCGCGATCGACAGCCTTGGCCCCCCGTCGATTCGTGCACAGATCGGCGAACGCAAGCCGCACGCTCCCCACCATCGTGGCACCAACCGCGACCATCGCGAGCGGCACTGTCCCGGCGTCGACCTCGAGCAAGGCACAGATCCTTTCGTTGCGAGCGAAGATCGCATCGATCCCGAGCAACCCGATCGAGTTCACCGGCCAGAGTGCGCCGGGGCGGTAGACGAGGCGCGTCAGGCGCCCGGCCGCGGGCGTGTGGAAGCGGTGATAGTCGCGGGGGGACAGGTAGAGCGTCGCAAAATGACCGCCCTCGTAGTCGCTCGCGAGCACTTCGTCGCCCAGCAGCTCGGCGACCCGGTACGAAAGACCCTTCACCTGGACGAGCAAACCCTGCACGATGCGCCCCGAGGCTCCCCACGCGCCATCACACGGCGAGACGAGCACCTCTTCGCCCCCGGCGAGTGGACGGGACCCGGGCCGAAGCTCTCGGGTGAAGAACTGTTGCAACGAGGCATACGCCTCGAGCGGCCGCACGAGCTCGCCCGTGTCGATGCCGGCGAGGCGTGCGAAGAGCTCGAGCTCGAGGCGCTGAAGCACCGGGGGCAGCCGGCGCGAGGCGACCCAGCCCATCGCGCGCGACATCGCATTCTTGGGGATCAGATAGAGCAGTGCGAGCAGTGCGCGGGAGATGCCTCGCAGCTCTTCCCGTTCGCGTCCGGATTCCGACATGCGCGGAGCATACGGGATTCGAGATCCGCTGCGCTGCGCACGCGCTGCGTGCAGAGCTCCGATCGCAGATCGCCATAGCCCCGGTCGCACGCGATCTCGTCGAAGACCATGAAAGAATCGTGTTCGTCCTCACGGTGTGCAGACCGTCCGCAGTCGTCGCGCCAAACACGCGAACGCGCTGAGAGGTGGACCGCGCAGCCGCGACCCACCCGCTCGTCTCGGGCTCGTTTCCGCATGAAATCCTGGGTCAAGCATTACACAGGAACATCCGAGGTGTGGAGAAAATCACCATGCGTGCAGACAGACCCGGAAAACTCGAGACGAAGCAACGATCACGACCCCGGTCGAATCGATCGCCTTCGCCGCTACGTGGGATCCATCGGTCGGCCCCCGAGCCTCGGACCACCCCGGCACCCGCGCGCGACTGTTATGCCGCCCTCGCCGCCCTCGACGGCCGACACCCGCTCCGGGACCGGGTACCCGGCGCGATCATCAGCTACCCCGCCCGGCGCCGGCACGACGGCGAGATCGCCTATTTCAATTTCGGGCTCGCCCGGGAGTTCGGGCTGCTGCCCGCCGACCATCCGGACGTGGTGACGCCGGATCTCCGCCGCACGCTCCTCGAAACCTTCGGCCTGGTGATCGTGAATGAATGGGACCAGGCTCACGGCAACCTGCCCTCCGCCCGGGACCGCCTGCCGCACGAGTTCATGGCGACCCGTTACCTGCAGCTCCAGCATCCCGACAAGCGCGGCCTCAACTCCGGCGACGGACGCAGCATCTGGAACGGCCTGGTCGAGACCGAGAAGGGCCGCTTCGACGTCTCGAGCTGCGGGACCGGCGTGACGCGACTCTGTCCGGCGACGAGCGCCCACGGCGAGTTCTTCCAGACGGGCAACCAGATCGCCGACTACGGCTGTGGCACGGCGCAGATCGAGGAAGGCCTCGGCGCAGCCCTGATGAGCGAAGCCTTCGCCCGCAACAGCATCCGGACCGAGCGCGTGCTCGCGATCGTGTCGCTGCCGGGCGGCTTTGCGATCAACGTCCGCATCGCGCCGAATCTGCTCCGGCCCTCGCATTTCTTCGGGCTGCTCCGGCGGCGCGAGGACGACGAGCTGCGCCACTGCGTGCTCTACTACGCCGACCGCGAGATCGCAGACCGCCGCTGGCCCTTCATCGCGTCGGAGCGTGAGCGGATCCGCTACCTCCCGGAGCGCGTCGCGATCGACTTCGCCCGGGCGACCGCGAGCTTCGAGAGCGAGTACATCTTCTGCTGGCTCGACTGGGACGGCGACAACGTGCTGACCGATGGCAGCATCATCGACTACGGCTCCGTTCGCCAGTTCGGTCTCTACCACCACGGCTACCGTTTCGACGATTCCGACCGCATGTCGACGTCGATCCCGGAGCAGAAGCGAAAGGCGCGCCAGATCGTGCAGCGCTTCGCGCAGATCCGGGACCTGCTGCTGCGGGGCACGGCACCTTCGCTCGAGAGCTTGCGCGAGGATCCGGTGCTCGAGCTCTTCGACCGCGAGTTCGAGCGCGAGCGACGGCGGCTCTTCCTGCGACAGATGGGCTTCGAAGAATCCGAGTCCCATCACCTGATCCACAACGCGGCGAGCGCCGTCGAGGCGCTGCTGGCGATCCACAATCGCCTCGAGCGCAAGCGTTCGTCCCGCGGCCGGCGCAAGGTCGCCGACGGGCTCTCGTGGGATGCCGTCTACTGCATGCGGGATGTGCTGCGCGAGCTGCCGGCACGCCTCGCCCCGGCGGCGAGCGGGGTCCGCCCCGAGGTCCCCGCCGAAGCTTTCTACGAGATCGCGCGCTCGAACTACGCCTCGCGGCGGGATCGGCGTGTCACGCCCTCGCGACGCCAGCTGGCGCGGGCCTATCAACGAGCCTATCTCGCCGTCTGCGAGCGGGTGGCGGGGCGCCAGCGGGTGCCGCTGTCCGAGGTCCTCGCCGACATCGCGCCGCGGGCCCGGGCCCGCAATCCCTACGCCCGCATGACCGGCGACGGCCTGACCCACGCCGCGGAGCGCCTGCGCACGAGTCGTCGCCGGCTCGCCGCCGAAGAGACCTATCACTTGATCGAGGCCTTCGCCGATTCCCAGGACCGGCGCGATTCGAAGCCAGCGCCGAACGCGGCCCGCACGACGATCGCCCGCGAGCGCCTGCTCGTGCGCCGGATCCACCAGGATCTCGAGCGCCTCTCGATCGAGTATCGAGAGAGTCTCTAGGACAGCCGCTAGAGCGGCCGCAGCTCGAGCCGGATCTGGGCCGGATCGATTCCGACGATTCGAAGGTCGGGGGGATGGTCGACCTCGTGGGTTTCGATCGTGAGCGAGCGCCCCCCGGAAGCGACGCGATCCGCGTCGACCCGCACCTGAAAGTCCCCCGTCGGCGCCATCATCAGATCCCGCGCCCGCCCCTCGAACTCGACCTCGATCGACGGCGGATCGATGACCGCGACCCGGTAGCCATCGGGCAGATTTTCGATCACCACGGGCACCACCTTGAAGCCCCGGTCGAGGCCCTCGCGCGGCGCGCTGTAGAGCCAGAAGCCGGTCGCGAGGGTGCTCGCGACGATGCCCTCTCGCCAGCGCTCACGCGCCAGCGAGAGGTAGCTCTTCAGCCCGGACTCCCGGCGGCGATGGGTCGTGCGGCGCAGGAACGCTTCGAGCCGCTCGCGCAGCTCTCCGGCCGTCGCAATCCGCTCGAGCCGCGCCCGCCACGCGATCGACACCTCGCCCCGCTCCTCCGACACGATGATGCAGAGGGCATCGCTTCGCTCCGCGAGCCCGAGACCCGCGGCATGGCGCGTCCCGCTGCCGCCGATCTCGCTCCACTCGGTCGAGAGCGGCAGGTGGACACCAAAACGCGTCACCTTCCCGCCCCGGATCACGATCGCCCCGTCGTGTCCCGGCGTCCCCGGATCGACAAGGCTCCGCAGCAGGGGATCCGAGACCCGACCGTCGAGAAAGAAGCCGCCATCGAGCAGGCGCTCGAGGGGCTCGCGCCCGGGCAATACGAAGAGCGCACCGATCCGCCGGTGGGCCAGCGAATACGCCAGCTCCGAGAGCTCTGCGAGGAAATCGGCGGAGGGCCTCGGCGTCGAGTTGCGGATGACGAGCACCGTGATGCTCTCGAACAAGCGCCGCAGGTCGTCCTGGAACACGACCACGAGCACCAGCGCGGCCACGGCAATGAAGCCCTGGAGTAGCGTCGTCGTCAGGCGGAGATCCAGCCACTGCGCAGTCCAGAAGAGCAGCGCGATCGCGAACACGCCCCCGAGCGCGATGCGAGCCCGAGCCTCGCGCACCCAGGCGATCAGGACCCAGAGGAGGCCCGCGACGATCCCGATGTCGAGCACGTCGACGATGCGAAGGGCGCCGAAGATCGATCCCATCCCGCACCTCCCAGGCGACAGCCCCCCGCCGGCCCGCGCGAGCTGGCGAGCCGGTTCGAAGGGCCCTGATTGGGGCCACGCTGTTGGGGGGTTGCGAGAGCCGGGGCCTTCGCTGATCTCGTTTGTAGCGCAGGACACCGGCCGTCGCGAGGGAAGTCTTAGCTCGCCGCTGTCGCCGCCGCCCGATCCGAAATAACCTGTGGCGCGGCCGAGCATATACACGCTCGGGACTGCCCTCTGGCTTGATGGCTCTTGGCGTTCATGCAATGGAGAAAGAATCCGATGCGGTATCTGCACACGATGGTGCGCGTCAGCAATCTCGAGGAATCGGTCGACTTCTATACGAACAAGCTCGGCCTCGAAGAGCTCCACCGCTACGACGTCCCGGCCGGCCGCTTCACGCTCGTCTTTCTCGCCGCCCCGGGCAACGAGGTCGCCCAGGTCGAGCTGACCTACAACTGGGATCCCGAGAGCTACGGCGGCGGCCGCAACTTTGGCCACCTCGCGTACGAGGTCGAAGACATCTACGCGACCTGTCAGGGCCTGCTCGACAAGGGCGTCACGCTGAACCGCCCGCCCCGCGACGGCCGCATGGCCTTCGTCCGCTCGCCCGACAAGGTCTCGATCGAGCTGCTCCAGAAGGGCAATCCGCTGGCGCCGGCGGAGCCGTGGACGTCGATGCCCAACGTCGGCGAGTGGTAGCGAGGTCGCTTTCGGGGATCCGGTGAAGCACCCACTCGCGCTCGGGGGCTTCCTCCCGAGTCCGCGCCCAGCGGAAAAACTTGCGCAGGCGAGGTGCAACGCGCTCAAGCCAGGCTGGACCGGTTCCGATCCCGCTGCACATGAAGCGACGCGAAAAAAGTGCCCCCATCTGGCTCTTTTCATTCGTGGATCTGGCGTTCCTGCTCCTGATCCTCTTTACCCAGCTGATCCCGGATTCGCCGCCGAACCCGATCGCGGTGGCCGAGCTCGAGCTGCCCCGGATCGAGCAGATCGAGGCCGCGGCAGCGGGCGCGGCGTCCGAGCCGGTCTGGCAGCTGCGCATCCATCCGCTCGCGACCAGCGACGATCCCTTGCTCAGGCGCGCACCCTTCGAGCTGATCGAGCCGGACTCGACGCCCTCCGCGCCGGCCGAGACCGCCACCGAAAAAGCTTTCGACGCCCGGGACCTGGAAGCCCGGCTCGCCGTCCTGCACGCGCGCTCGCTTCCGCGCCCGCTGCTCACGCCGCACCGCGACGCCCGCAGCGAAGATCTGTTGGTCGCCGTGTCGCTGCTCGAGCGGATCTGGCAGAACGGCCGCGGGGTCACGGTCGTCCCGACGCCGGCCATCTCCGCCCCGCCCCGGACGAGTGAACCCGCCAGCCGATGACACGCGATCCGATCCGCCGCCGCTTTGGCCACGGCGCCGCCCGCCTGCCGCTCGGCATGCCGCCGGGCTCGCAGCGTTTGTCGGAGCGCGCGCGCCAACCCATCCAACACGAGCGCCGACTGACACTCGTCCTCCCGCTGGTTGCGGCGGCAGTCGCAGCGCTGGTCGTGAGCGTGATGCAGCCGGCTCGCACTCTTTCGCCGCCGACGGCGGGAGAAATCCAGATCGTGCTCGATGCGTGGTCGCTGAAGCCGCTGCCGGTTCCGAGCCGGTCGCTCGCAACGCCGAGCCCACGCTCGACACCGACGCGCCCGCAGACCGCCGCACCCGAGCCGATCGCGGTGGCTCGGCGAACTACGCGTTCGCCCGCGCTCCCGGCCGGACCGCCTCTCGAGTCGACGCCGACCACGCGCTTCGACCCCAACGCGCTCACCACCCGCGCTCCCGATTGGTCCGAAGTGGCGATCCTGCCGGCTGCGCATGAAGCAGGAAATGCAGGCAATCCCGCGATTGCGAACACGCGGTCCGCACACACGAGCGACTCGCGCCCGGTGCCCGCCGGTCTCGCGAACGCTTCCCGCGCGCCGCTCGCAGCGCCCGCGTTTGACTCGATCGCATCCGATGCATCCCGATTCGCGTCAGCGGGCGAGCGCCGGCCGGTGGCCGCGGGCGAAGGCTCGAGCTCCTCGGCGCAATTCGCGTCGTCCGGCCGCGGCGATCAGGAGCGCAGCCAATTCCTCGCCGCGATCGAACGCGAAACGAGCGGGTCCGGGCAGGGCTCGACCGGCGCGGCGCCTGATCCGCGACGCCCCTTCGTATCGGCGGCGCGCAGCGCGCTGCCGGCCCTCTCGAGCAGCTCAAATGGCTCAAATGGCTCAAATGGGGAGGGCGTCGATGGTTGGCAGGAAGTGCCTCTCGATGCTTTGCCCGACTGCAGTCCGCCCGGCCGACAGGACCTGCTCAAGAAACGCATCCTGCTTGCCGCTCCGTTCCAACGGGAATGCTCCCACCGAGACGGAAGCTACCGCTTCGTCGAGACGCGGAACCTGGGCGCCTTCCTGATGTGGTCACGACCGAATCCGGACGGACGGGCCGGACAACCGAGAGACCGCGATGCGTGTGACGTGCTCGAACGAGCACTCGCCTGCATCGGCGATCGATCGAGCCAGGAGTCTTCGCCGAGATGATGCAGCAACGATTGCGACCTCGAATTCGCACCCCGCGGCGGACCGGCCGACGCCTCGCCCTGCTGGCGTTCGCGACCACCCTCGCCACGGCCCTCTGCGCCTTCGCGGAGGAAGCCAGCTGGGACGACTACCTCGATCACGCCTACGTCTACTCCGCCGCCGACACGGCGGATCTCCGGGCGTTGATCGATCGCGCCGAGCAGAACGTCGGCACGCGACTCGCCGACTATCATGCCGAGACCTTCACGGCGCGTTCGGCCCGTGCCCCGTTGAAGAGCGAGCTCGAGATCCGCCGCAAGGCGATCGCCGAGCTGCTCCTCTACCGCACCGGCGAGCTCGCGAACGGCCTCGAGCTGGCGACCGCCACGATCGACGGTCTCGAGGATCGCCTCGACCGCCACGAGAACCGCTACTGGTATCACACGATCCACGCCCAGCGCGCACTCGCGGCCGGCGACGCATCGGCCTTCGTCGACCAGATCCTCGCTCTCTGGCTGACGGTGATCACGCCCCTCGAAGTCCCCTTCGAGACGTATCGCACCCTCGCCCTCACCGAGAATGGCAACGCCGGCTTCGTCCGGACCCTGCCCCACCTCTACGAGAGCGTCGCGCGTCTGATCCTCGTGCACTCGCAGAGCGAAGCCCTCGACGGCGACATCGATCCCCTCGCAGCCATCGTCCGGGTGCTGGCCGACGAGCGTGTCGGCGCCGATCCCGAGACGGTGCCGGTCGAAGCCTCCTCGAAGGATTTCCTCGATCATCTCGTCGCCCGTCTCGACGGCCCCGAGAGCGACGGAGGAAGTCTCTCCTACACCCTGGCTCTGGTCTCCGCCGAGCGCGCCCACCAGATCGCCCGGGCGAAGCTCGCCGAGGACGGCTTCAGCAACGCGGCGCTGGCGGCGATTCGCGATTCCGTGGCCGCCTATCAACGCGCCATGCGCTTTGCCTCCACGCTGCAGGGCCAGGTCGCGATCTACACCCGTGCCCTGCGCCAGCAGAGCGAGGTCTTCGCCACCGGCGAGCGGACCGGCAAGGCCGTCGA
>JANNQH010000379.1:0-7111 GCA_031400655.1 Deltaproteobacteria bacterium
AACGCCACCTTCTGCGCAAGTCCCTTCGTCGCCTGACGCGACGTGATCGCCGCCGTCAACGTCGTCTTGCCGTGGTCTACGTGACCGATGGTCCCCACGTTCACGTGGGGCTTCGTCCGCTCGAACTTTGCCTTGGCCATCTCTTGCTTGCTCTCTCTTTACCCTGGTACCTGGTGCTTGATACCTGGTTGGGCCGGCTTCACGCGAACAGTCCGTCTCCGGTTGTCTGTCCTTAGAGGCCAGTCTGTTGAAACTTCCGGCTGGTTGAAACTCCCGGCTGGTTGAAACTCCTCGAACCCTCGGTACCTGGAGCTCACGAGCGGGATCGAACCGCTGACCTCGTCCTTACCAAGGACGTGCTCTGCCAACTGAGCTACGTGAGCCGAACTCTTGTTATGTCTGTTCAGTCCAAACGCGTGCTGATCCGCTCCCGCGCTCGTTGCTCCGCCCCTCGCTCTCGATCGCTCGACCGTCTCACGCTCTTCTCTAGAGCCACACCTGGAGCGGGAAACGGGGCTCGAACCCGCGACCCCCAGCTTGGAAGGCTGGTGCTCTAGCCATCTGAGCTATTCCCGCATGAAAACCCGCGCAAAGTCTCCCGGATCTCAGCATCCGATCCGTGTTCCAGATTCCCTGTTCTCGCTGCTCTCGTAACGCCCGCGCGGCGTGCAGACGGCTGGTGGAGAGAGGAGGATTCGAACCTCCGTAGGCGCAAGCCAGCAGATTTACAGTCTGCCCCGTTTGACCGCTTCGGTATCTCTCCTTGAATCCACCCGATTCGCCGTTCGTGCGGCGTCGCATAACGAACCTTGCGCGTCTCGATCTTGGGCTGTGGCCCCGGGCCTGATCCAGTCGATGCAAATCCGATGGCGGAGTGTGTCGCACCGGACTGCCACGCCGGTCGAGAACGATCCACGACGAGCAGACTCATTCAGGTTCGAACTTCTTATGTGAATCAACGATCGCGATGAGCCCTTCCGAAAGTCAGCTCCGCGTCCACCGCGCCGGAGCTGGCGAGGGGACTCGAACCCATAACCTTCGGATTACAAATCCGATGCTCTACCAATTGAGCTACGCCAGCCAAGAAAAGCGCGCGGCCGACTATAGTCCGGCTTCGTCCCCGCTGGCAAGCGTCTGAAACCGCCCGCGAAGCAGGATTCTCCCCGAACGGCGGGAAACTACGTGATCCCCGCCGGGTTAGCTCGCCCCGGCCTCCGCCCGCCGCAGCAGGTCATAGAGAATCACTGCGCCCGCCGTCGCCACGTTGAGGGATGCGACCTCGCCTCGCATGGGAATCCGGATCCGGTGGTCCGCCTGCTCGAGGACCCCCGGCCGGATCCCCTTCCCCTCTGCGCCGAGGACGACCACCAGATCTCCCGTCAGGACACGATTCGAGAGGGAATAGAGCGACTCGCTCCCCTCGAAGGCCGCCGCGAGAACCCAGAACCGCTGCTCTTTCAGCTGCTCGAGGGCTCGGACCAGATTGGTGACCCGCGCGACCGGCAGCCACTCGATCGCCCCCGCCGACGCCCGGCTGACCGCGGCGGTGAGACCCGGGGCCCGCCGGTCGGTCAGGACCATCCCCGCACAGCCCGCCGACTCGGCGACCCTGGCGATCGCCCCGACGTTCTGGGGATCCTCGACCCCGTCGAGCACCACGATCCGGCGCCCGTGAGCGGCGGACGGATCCAACCCGGGCGCGCCCGAAACCCCGATGAGCTCGGCAAGCGACAGCTCCGGCAACGGCCCCACCGCGAGCGCCACACCCTGGGACCGGACGTCGGGACCGCAGACCCGGTCGAGAGTCCGCTCGTCGACCGATTCGATCGCGACGCCGGCGGCCCGGGCAAGCGCGACCAATTGGTCCTGCTCGTCCCGCAGCCCCGAATCCCGGATCAGCAGGCGATCGATCCGGCGCCGGCCGGCCCTCAGCGCTTCGTGGACGGAGTGAAAGCCCGAGAGCCAGTCGGTCGACGGGCGGTCGGGCGGGCCCTGGACCCTCGGCGGCCTGAATTTCGGAGACTTCGCCTTCATCGGGTCCGGAACGCGGCCGCAGGGGTCGGGCCGATCTGAAACGGGCAGCTCGCTGCAACGATCTCGCGGCGAACGCCCTCGTCAGCGGATCAGCATAGCCCGCAGCGGATCGACGGCTTCGAGGTAGGGAGTGCCGTCGGGAATTCTTGGATGATTGCGCAGCTCGAACTCGAGGTAGGCCACGAGCTCGCCGAGGGCCTCGTCGACCTCGCGGATCCGATCGCCGGGCAGGCGCAGCGCGCGGTGCTCGACCTCCGAGGGATCGAGGCCGGCCCGCGCATCGAAGGCCAGGCCCGCGAAGAGCTTGCGGCCGCGGTCGACGCTCTCCGCCACGATCCGGTTGATCCGATCCGACACCGCCTGCGGCCCGTCGACGGCGACGAGCGGTGCCGTCAGCTCGAAGATCAGCTTGCAGTGCAGCGCCACCGCCTCACGCACGACGTCGTCATCGGCGGTCGCGAAATCCTCCGCGGGGCCTGCAACCTGCTCGATCTGCACCTGCCCGGTCAGCTGCAGGAACTGCAGCGTGCGAGCGGCGGTGCGGGGGTCGAGCCCGCTGCGATGGCAGACGCTTCCGAAGCTCGCATCGCTGGCGAGAGCGGCCAGCACCGCGCGCTCATTCTCCGAGCCGGAACGGCGACCCGCGCCGGCGACGCGAAGCCGCATGCGCGGATCCTCGAGCTGTGCGAGATAACGCAGCAACTCGTCGCGGCGCGCAAGGCCCTCGCTGATCAAGCGATGGGTCGGAAGCGACAACCGGACGGTGTTGTCGGGCTCGATCTCGCCCTCCCAGAAATGGATCCAGCCGGCGGTGTACGAGAAGAGCGAGCGGACGATGTCCTCGACCTGCGTCTTCACGCCGTCCCAGAGATCCCGCGGAGTGAGAAATCCGAGCTCGACGACGATCTTTCCGAAGCGGGTCATCGGGTGGAACCGGCTCTCGGCGGTCTCGAGCTGCTCGGACGTGATCGCGCCGGCGCTCAACAAACAAAGTCCGAGGCGATCGGACTCGAGATTCGACTCGGCGAACACGACCTCGCCGCGGCTCAGGTAGATGGCCTTCTTGTCGCCTCCGCACTGGAAGAGGAGAAAGCCCGATTTGCCCGCGGCATGCACGAGCTGGAGCAGGTCCGCCAACGGAAACGCGCGCACATCGCTGCTCAGCACGAGATCCCGATCCCAGGGCACGGCAGGACCGTCGCCGCCCTCTGCCTCCACGAGAATCATGCGGCCCGCGCGGCCGACCACCCGCGCCGACTGGCCTTCGCGCAAACCGAGCTGGCTCGCGGCCTCGACCGACAGACCCGGTTCGAGGGAAAGGCTGGCTTCCCGTGTGGCTGACAAGCGCGCTCCTCTCCGCAACAGGTCAAGACCTCTGCGGCTTTCTCCATCGTCCTTCTTATTGCCCGGCTTGAGCGGCCTCCCGTCCGGGCCGGGTCTGGAAAAGCGCTGGCCGGCCGCCCGATTGCGGCGGAAGCCGCAAGCAAATTGCACTCAAGCGCGAAGCCGGCGAAGGCCGATAGAAAAGTGAACCCATTGGACGAACCCCATGGCCCAGGCGACCCGCGACGTCAAAAGCTCGAAGCGAGGGGGCGAACGCGTGCCGCTCCACGCGCGCATTGCGCTGAACGGAGTCGACGGCAAGCCGCTGCTCGACGGCGCGATCTGCACGAACATCGGCCTCGGCGGCGTCTGCGTCCGGGCAGCCGAAGGGATCGACCCCGGCACCCGTGTCCGCATCGAGCTACGCCTAGCCGGTGGCCGACTCTTCTCGAGCGAGGGTCATGTCTGCTGGTCGAAGGTCACTCTCTACCCCGCCCTGCTCACCACGCCCAAGGGGACGCCGGAAGACGCGTGGTTCGGGATCTCTTTCGACGGCGCTTCGACGCAGGATCTCCTGCCGATTGCCCGCTTGATGGTGGCGCGTGACGATTCGCGTCGCCGCTCCAGCCGGATCCGCCGTCTTCACGGAGTGCCCGCACGTGCTTGAATCGCGAGAGCGCGGCTCTGTATGCTCTCACTCTCCATGAGACCGCCGGGCACATTCAAACTTCACGGGCGCGCACGCCGAACCGCCCTCGGCGGATTCGGTCTCCACGCTGCGTATGCGAGTCGCGGCGACCGGATCGTCGATTCCCTGCGAAGCCAGATCCTCGACCGGAGCGAAGATCAATCGCTGCGCATCCGCCAGGTCTTCGAGCAGCCGAAGGAAATCTACCGGATCGAGATCGAGCGCCCCGAGCAGGGCTACCAGCGAACCACGCTGCTCGACCGCGACGCGCTCGAAGACCTGCTGGCGACCGACGATGTCCGGGAGCGATTTCTCGCGAACGTCGCCGCACAGAGAGCCACGGCCGTGACGGCGATCGCCGGAGCGGGAGCCCGTGAAGCGGGGTTGGTGCCCGGAGCAGGACTCGAACCTGCATGGCCAGAGGCCAGGCGATTTTAAGTCGCCCGCGTTTACCATTTCGCCATCCGGGCAGGCGAGACAACCAGTCTAGACGCTCGACCTCGCCCACGCCCCCGCCCACACCCGAGGAGTCCTGAGCCCCGATGTTCCACGGCAAGCGGGTAGTCGTCGTGATGCCTGCGTACAACGCGGCCCTCACCCTCGAGCGAACGGTGCGCGAAATCCCGATGGACCTCGTCGACGAAGTCGTCGTCACAGACGACGCGAGCGACGACGGTACCGTCGCGGAGGCCCTCCGGCTCGGACTCCGCACGGTCGTCCACGCCGAGAACCGCGGCTACGGCGGCAACCAGAAGACCTGTTATCGGGAAGCGCTGCGCCTCGGCGCCGACATCGTCGTCATGCTCCACCCCGACTATCAGTACACACCGAAGCTGCTGCCCTCGATGATCGGCCTCCTGACCGACGGCCCCTTCGACGTAGTGATCGGCTCGCGCATTCTCGGCGGCAGCGCCCTGGCGGGCGGCATGCCGCGATACAAGTACATCGCGAACCGTATCCTGACCGCCACCCAGAACCTGCTCGCCGGCGCCAAGCTCTCCGAGTACCACACCGGCTACCGCGCCTTCAAACGCGAAGTCCTGCAAGCGCTCCCGCTGCTCGAGAATTCCGACGACTTCGTCTTCGACAATCAGATGCTCGCCCAGATCCTCTACCAGGGATTCCGGATCGGCGAGATCAGCTGCCCGGCAGCATATTTCAAGGACGCGTCGTCGATCGATTTCAAACGGTCTCTGAAATACGGGTTTGGGGTGTTAGGGGTTTCGGTGCAGCTGCTTCTCCAGCGGTGGGGGGTCGCGCGCTTTGCGATCTTCGATCCGGACGGGAGGAAGCTCGAAGCGAGCGAAGAGCCCTGACAACGACTCCGCGGCCGCGGAAAACGGACCTCGAGGGGTCGACGCACTGCGGTCGAAGTGACGTGCTACGGTGTCGATGATGCAAAAGTTGGTGCCCTAGCAATCGGGGCCGTGCTCTGGGGTCCTCGATTCGATGTTCGTGGCACTGGGTACCGGCACACGCAAGCAGGAGGGACTCCCATGAATCGCGTCGAGCTTCAAATCTGGTTCAATCGTCATCCGGGTTCGACCTATGCGCCAACCAACGATCTGATGGATCGCTGCGAGGTCGAAGTCCACAATCACGCCGAAGTGGTCGCCTGGAAGCACGCGCTGAAGGTCGCGACGGCGAGCCTTCGCCGCTTGGATGGCCATTTCGGCCTTCCCGCGAGCGAGACGTTCGTGGCGCGTGAGATTTGCCACGAGGTCGCTCGGGAGCTGAAACGACACGAGCCCCAGCTGGAACGGATCGACGAGACCGAGTGGTTGAGTCGCTCGATCCTTGATTCGATCGACCCACAGGCTCGCATGGTGCTTCGAGATTGGCTGCGCGAGCTCGCCGAGAAGGAGGAGCATCGCGTCTGGCAGCAGATCGTCTCCTTCACCCACCATGTGGCCCGCGCCCTGATCGCCAAGGCGCACATGACGGGTGACCTCGAATGGGACTTCGACCGCTCCTATCCGAGACTGGCCACGCGCGTGACCCAGATGCTGCTCCGGGAATACGCGGCCCACCTCCGGGATTCACGTAAGGGGATAACGACACATTTCGGCCTGCATTAGGCGTTCGCCGGCGACGGACGTACGGCCGACCAACTCACCTGGGCCGTCCTAACTCAGGTTGCGATGCCGGCGAGCGCGTGGCACCGTGAGTTCATGCCCGATTTCAGTCTCTTCGGCGACGAGCACGTGCGACAGTACGAGGCCACCGGCGGCAAGGTCGGTCACGATTGGAACGACACCAGCTGCCTGATCCTGCACACGATCGGGCGCAAGTCCGGTCAGACGCGGAAGTTCCCGCTGATCTACGGACGCGATGGGGACGACTACGTGATCATCGCGTCGAAGGGCGGCGCGCCCGAGCATCCGGGCTGGTACGTGAATCTGCTCGCGCATCCAGAGGTCGCGATCCAGGTCTGGGAGCGCGTCATTCCCGTCACGGCGCGCACGGGAACAGCGGCCGACAAGGCGCGCGTCTGGCCGATGATGGCGACGCAATGGCCCGGCTACGATACGTATCAGGCGAAGGCCGGGCGCGACATTCCGGTGGTGTTGCTGAGTCCGCGTTGAGATTGGAGGCGGCGCCCGGATTCGAACCGGGGGTCAGAGCTTTGCAGGCTCATGCCTTACCACTTGGCCACGCCGCCTCGGTGGGGCTCGCGCTGCGAATGCCCCGGCCACCCGGGAGGGTGGCCCGAAAGTCCTCGGGAGACGAGGGTTTACCAGATACGTCGGGGCCCAGTCAATCGAGCGGCAGCGACCTGCCCGAATGGCCTGCCGCGCTTCAGAGGTCGGGGAAGTCGACCTCGGCTTCGGCCAGTCGGAGGACGACGCGGCCGCTCCGCTCCTCGACCGCCAGCAAAAGCTCCGCCTGCGCAGCACTCGAAAAGCGCGCCAATAACCCCTCCGCCACGAGCGCCCGCTTCACGCGACACAAGAGCGCCCCATCGATCGGCGAGAGGGTCAAGCTCGCGACGTCGAGCCGCTCGAGCGTCCCGTCCGACAAGCCGATCTCGCCCGATCCGAGCTCCAGCGAGCGCACGAAGAAACC
>JANNQH010000380.1:0-2502 GCA_031400655.1 Deltaproteobacteria bacterium
ACCATCTGGGTCGGACCCGGAAGGGTGCCCCCGAAGTCTGCGAACATCTGCTCGAACACCGGGATCACCTTGACGAGCAGCAGCACGATACAAGCGATCGCGATCACGCAGACGGTGGCCGGGTAGACCATCGCGCCCTTCAGCTGCTTGCGCAGCTTCTCCTGCTTCTCGAGCTGGATGGCGAGGCGGTTCAGGATCGTGTCTAGGATGCCGCCGACCTCGCCGGCCGCTATCATATTCGTGAACAGATCATCGAAGACCTTCGGATGCTTGCGCAGGGCGTCGGCGAAAGTCGAGCCCTGCTCGACCGAGGACTTCACACTCCGTAACACCGCCTTGAAGGTGACGTGCGTCTGCTGCTCCGCCAGGATGTGGAGACACTGGACGAGCGGGAGACCCGCGTCGACCATCACGGCGAACTGGCGGGTGAAGACGACCAGATCCTTGATCGTGACCTTGGGCGCGAGGAAGGGGAAGATCTCGGCGAGATCCTTCGGCTTCAGCTTCACCTTGCCGGGCACGAGGCCCATGTTCTTCAGGTGAAAGGCAACTGCGTCCGGACCACTCGCCTCGAGCTCCCCGGCCTTCTTGTCGCCCGATCGCGTCTGCGCCGACCAAACATAAATCGCCATCCTGACCACTCCCTCCGACAGCGGACGTCAACGCCCCGCCGGCGAAAATCTCTCCTTGCTCACGCCTTCATCGGACGTCGGCCGCCCGCCGCACCCATCGCTTCCGGTCCCTTCGCGATCAGCGCGTTCAGCTCCTCGATGTCTGGGCTGCGCGACCGCGCCATCTCCGAATCGATCTGGCGCTTGGTCACGAGCATCGCGAGACATTGATTCAACGTCTGCATGCCGGATTTTCCCTGACCCATCTGCATCGACGAGTAGATCTGGTGGATCTTGTCGTCGCGCATCAGGGCGCGAATCGCCGCGTTGGGCACCATGATCTCCAGCGCCAGCGCCCGGCCAGGCCCGCTCGACCGGGGCAGCAGCGTCTGGCACATCACCGCCTCGAGCACGAACGAAAGCTGCTGTCGGATCTGCGATTGCTGATAGGGCGGGAACACGTCTACGATGCGGTTGATCGTCTGGACCGCCGAGTTCGTGTGGAGCGTTGCGAACGCGAGGTGGCCCGTCTCCGCGACGGTCAGCGCCGCTTCGATCGTCTCGAGATCCCGCAGCTCGCCGATCAAAACGACGTCGGGGTCCTGGCGCAGGATGTACTTCAACGCCGCCTTGAAGGTGCTGGTGTCGGCGCCAATCTCGCGCTGGTTCACGATGCAGCCCTTGTGGGGATGCAGGTATTCGATCGGATCCTCGATCGTGACGATGTGCTCGTTGCGATCCTGGTTGATGCGGTCGATCATCGATGCGAGTGTCGTCGACTTGCCCGAGCCGGTCGGGCCCGTCACCAGGATCAGGCCGCGCGGTTTCTGGACCAGTGCCTCGACGACTGGCGGCAGGCCCAGCTCGTCGAAGGTGAGGATCTTGTAGGGAATTGCGCGGAAGGCCCCAGCGACGTTCCCGCGCTGGACGAACACGTTGCCGCGGAAGCGGGAGAGCTTCTGGACGCTGAAGGAGAGATCGAGCTCGTTCGTCTCTTCGAACTTGTGCTTCTGGGCATCCGTGAGGACCGAGTAGCAGAGCTGCTTGGTCTCCTGCGGCGACATCGGCGGCATCTTCAAGGGAATCAGCTTCCCGTCGATGCGCAGCTGGGGCGGTGAACCGGTCGTGATGTGAAGGTCAGAGGCGCCCTTCTCGATCATCGCCTTCAGCAGTTGATGCATGTTCGCCAAGATTTACCCCTTCCGTCTTCCGAACCGCTAGATCGAATCCGCCGCGCTGACGCGGAAGACCTCGGAGAGGGTCGTGACCCCTTCGATCATCTTGTTGAGCACGCTGCGGCGGAGGGTGCACATCCCGCCGCGGATCGCCTCGCGTTTGATCTCGGTGCCGGAGGCGCCGTTCAAGACGAATTCCTTCAGCTGATCGGTCATCACCATGACTTCGTAGACGGCGACGCGGCCCTTGAAGCCCGTGTCCGAACAATTGCCACAGCCGCGGCCCTTTCTCGGCTTGAAGGTGCGCGCTTCCTCTTCCGAGAGCCCCGCGTCGATCATCTGTTGGCGATCGACATCGGGATCGTCGGCGACGCACTGGGCGCAGATCCGACGCGCGAGACGCTGGGCCACGATGCAGTTGACGGCCGAGGCGACCAGAAAGGGCTCGATGCCCATGTTGAGGAGGCGGCTGATCGTGCCTGGCGCGTCGTTGGTGTGCAGCGTCGAGAGCACGAGGTGGCCGGTGAGCGCGGCCTTCACGCCGATTTCCGCCGTTTCGAAGTCGCGGATCTCGCCGATCATGATCGTGTCGGGGTCCTGCCGCAGGAAGCTGCGCAGGGCCGATGCGAAGTTGAGGCCGATGTCCTCGTGCATCTGGACCTGGTTGATGCCAGCGAAGTTGAACTCGACGGGATCTTCGGCCGTCGACAGGTTCG
>JANNQH010000381.1:0-1898 GCA_031400655.1 Deltaproteobacteria bacterium
AGCCGACAGGTGCTGGAAGACGCCCGCGAGCAAACGCTCCGAGTCGTGGCCGATCACCTCGTCGCGCAGAAGGCCGACTTCCGCGACCTCTTCACGACCCGCAAGAGCTTCATGACCCGGACTCTCGGCCTCGTCTACGGCGTCCCCGTGCGCGCCCGCGAAGGCTTCGAGGCGATGGAGCTCCCGGCGGACAGCCCGCGCGCCGGTCTCCAGTCGCACGTCAGCGTGCTGGCGCTCCATTCGCATCCCGGCCGCAGCTCGGCGACGCTTCGTGGGATCTTCATCCGCGAGGCGCTTTTGTGCCAGGAAGTTCCCGCCGCCCCGGCGAACGTGGATTTCACCGTCGTCCAGGACGTCGCGAATCCCGACCTGAAGACCGCCCGGGAGCGTCTCGAGGCCCATCGCACGCAGGCGGCCTGTGCGAACTGCCATCGCCTGGTCGATCCCCTGGGCCTCGCTCTCGAGCCCTTCGACGGCTCCGGCATGTTCCGCGCGACCGAGAACGGCGTCGCAATCGATGCGCGCGGCGAGCTCGACGGACGCGAGTTCACGGGGCCGACCGGGCTCGGCGAGACACTGCGGGAGAGCGAGGCGGCGACGGCCTGCGCGGTGCTTGGACTCTTTCGTTATGCGCTCGGCCGCGAGCCCGAGCTCGGGGAGAAGCGATTCGTGCGCGGGCTCGAAGGGCGCTTCGAAGAATCGGGGTACCGTTTCCCCGACCTGATGCGCGAGATCGCGACGAGCGCGGTATTCCGCACGACCTCCGGGCCCAGGCAGGTCGAGGCCGAGGTGCTGCCCGCTGGAAAGGAAATCGGATGACGAACCGACGCACATTCCTGCGCGGCAGCCTCGGCGGCTTCGCGATGACGTTGGGCCTCCCGCTCCTCGATCTGTTCCTCGACGATACGGGGACGGCCTTTGCTTCCGGCGCACCGCTCCCGGTCCGTTTTGGGACCTGGTTTTGGGGCTGCGGCATGAATCCGCAGCGCTGGGTGCCCCCCGCGCTGGGCCAGGATTGGCCCGCGACCGCCGAGCTCGCGCCGGTCGAGTCGGTTCGGCAGCACCTCAACATCCTCTCCGGCTTCAACGTCGTGCTCGACGGCGCAGCCAATCATCCACATATCAGCGGCGTGATCGGGATGTTGACGGGTGGCGTACCGCCGAAGCCCACGGACGTGCCGGCTCCGACCCTCGACGTGCTGATCTCGGACGCGATCGGGAACGGGACGCGCTTCCGCTCTCTCGAGTTCGCCGCGACAGGCAGCCCACGCCATAGCTATAGCCTGCGCGACGCCGCCTCGAAGAACCCGAGCGAGGTCTCGCCGCTGGCCCTCTATCAGCGCGTCTTCGGGAGCGGCTTCAGCGATCCGAATGCAAGCAAGTTCGTGCCGGATCCCGAGGTCCTGCTGCGAAAGAGCGCGATCTCGACCGTCGCTGAAGATCTGAAGCGCCTCGAGCGCGAGCTCGGAAGCCACGACCGCCAGCGCCTCGACGCCTATCTGACTTCGCTCCGTCAGCTGGAGCACCAGCTCGCCCTCCAGCTCGAGGCGCCGCCCCCGCTCGCTGCCTGTCGGATTCCCGGCGCGCCCGCCGCGACCGAGGTCAGCGCCGACATCGAAAAGGCGCTCGGCAATCACGCGCTGATGGGAGACATCCTGGCCCTGGCCCTCGCCTGCGACCAGACGCGGGTCTTCAATGTCGTCTTCTCGTACGGCGCCTCGAATCTCCAGAGGGCCGGCAACACGACGGGCCATCATCAGCTTACTCACGAGGAGCTCGTCGATCCCAAGCTCGGGTATCAGCCCGAGGCGACCTTCTTCGTCGACCGCAGCATGGAGGCGTGGGCGGGCTTCGTTGAAAAGCTTGCCGCCATCGGCGAGGGCGACGGCACGCTTCTC
>JANNQH010000382.1:0-3998 GCA_031400655.1 Deltaproteobacteria bacterium
CGAAATCCTCGCGATAGGCCAGATAGTCCTGGTAGCTGGGATCGTCCGGGGCGAAGAACGCCTCGTAGGAATTGTCGATGCGCGTGCGGCCTGCGAGCCAGAGGCTGCCCGCGATCGCGACGCCGCAGAGCAGCAGCACGAGCCAGCGGTGGTCGAAGCACCAGCCGCCCAGGCGCGCGAATCCGCGGTTGATTGTCTCGATCGCCCCTGCGCTCTGCGGCCCAGCCATCGCTCGTCTCCCTGTGGCACCACTTCGGGTGCCCACAGTCCGACGCTAGCGCTGCACCACGGCTGCGGCGCGGGCGAGATCGGTGATCTGCCAGGCCAGGGCGGGGCGAAGAGCGAAGGTCGCGAAGATCACGAGCGCTACGACGAGCACGAGCCGGGTGATGGGCTGCAGCTCGGCCCGACCGTGGCGGATCTTCGCGAACAGATCGGGCAGTGGCCTTAAGTAGTACACCACGCCCACCACGCCGCCGAGGGCGGCGAGCGCCGTGACCTCGAGGCCGAGCGTCGAATAGCTCACGCCGAGCACGGCGAGCTTGGCCCAGAAGCCGGGCAGCGGCGGAATCCCCGCGAGCGACATCAGCGAAAGAGCGAACGCCGCCGCGCGTAGCGGCGAGAGCTCCATCCGCTTCAGGTCCTCGAAGCGGATCGCCTGGGCGCCCTTGCCGCTGATCGCTGCGAAGCCGATCAGCACAGCGACGACATAGTTGACCGCATAATAGAGCCCGGCGTGGACGCCCGAGCGGCCGCAGGCGAACGCGAGGGCGAGGAATCCCGCGTGCCCCACCGCCGAATAGGCGAGCAGCCGGCGCAGATCGGTTTGCACGAGCGAGCCGAGCACGCCCACCCAGATGCTGACGAGGGCCAGCCCGGTCCAGACGCGGCTGAAGCCTGCGCTGCCGCCACCCATCACGATATGCGTCAGCGCGAACACGGCGCCGAGCTTCGAGAGCGCCATCACGACGCCGGCGGCGCCGGGGGGCGCGGCGGTGTAGCCGTCGAGGGCGCCGAAATGCAGCGGGGCCAGCGCGAGCTTGAAGGCCACTGCCGCCGCGACGAGCGCCAGGCCTGCCAACACCAGCAGACGCGCGTCGGGGGCGGTCGGAATGTTCGGGAACGCGAAGGAGCCCGTGCCGAGGTGGATCAGCGCCGTGCCGAACAGGAAGAGGCCGAAGGTCGCGGCCCCGAGCAGGAAGTATTTGAAGCCCGCTTCCAGCGCGCGCTCCCCGCGGCCGAGACCGAACCAGACCGCCGAGGCGAGTGACAGGGTTTCGAGACCCATGGCGAGCTCGAACAGGTTATTCGCGATCGCCATCGTCAACACACCGACGCCGGCGATCAGTGGGAGCACCATGGACTCGAGGTACTGCGGCTGGTGCTCGTCGAGCTCGAGCTCGAGGTTCAGGGCGGCGCCGATCATCAGCGTCAGCGAAACCCCGAGAATCGCGACGAGCTCGAGCCCTTCGGCGCTCTGCGCGGGGACCAGCGACGCGAAGGCGATCAGCAACCCGACGATGCTGACGGCGGTGCGGCGCGTTCCGAAGAACGGCACGCCCGCGAGCAGCACCAGCATGCCGCCCACCAGCACGAGGATCGATTGCAGTGCGGGCGAGTAGACGAGTGAGCTCATGCGCGTGTCAACACGAAGCCGACCGCGAGGGCGGTCGTGACGAGGGTGGCGAGCAGGTACTGGCTGGTGCGGCCGGTGTGGAACGCGAGCGTCTGCTCTGCCAGAAAGTCGAAGACGTCGACGAGCGCCTGTACCCAGGCGGGGCGCGCCGCCGGCGACGGCGTCGACTTCGAAGGCACGAGCAGCCGCCCCGCGAAGAAGCCCGCGAGGCCGATCGCGCCGGCGATGAGTCCGAGGCTCGTCACGACTCCCGTCCCGAGAGAGCTCGCTGCGGGCGCGTCGACGACGCCCGCCAGCGCCCGGGACAGCAGCCCGCCCGGCACCTCCAGGAATCCGAAGCCGAGGGCGCCGAGGGCCAGTGGCACGAGCGGCCACACGAGCCAGCCCGACGGAGCGTGCACCGCGTGGTCGCCGTCGCCGTGCGAGCCATGTCCGCGTGAGCCATAAAAAGTCGCGAAGTACAGGCGGCCCGCGTAGGCGCCCGTGAGGCCCGCCGCCGCGATCATCACGATCCCGAGCCAGCGATCGTGGTGCAGTGCGGACTCGAGGATCAGGTCCTTGCTCGCGGCGCCCGCCGTCACGATGGGCAGCCCGATCAGGCTGAGCGCGCCGATCAAAAAGAGCAGATGGGGTCCGGGCAGGGCCTTTCGCAGGCCGCCCATGTGGCTGATGCGCTCCTCGCCGTGGAGCCCGTGGATCACCCCCCCCGCGCTGGTGAAGAGCAGCGCCTTGAAGGCGGCGTGGGTGACGAGATGGAAGAAGGCT
This sequence comes from Deltaproteobacteria bacterium, assembly GCA_031400655.1. Classification (GTDB taxonomy): domain Bacteria; phylum Myxococcota_A; class UBA9160; order UBA9160; family UBA4427; genus UBA4427. The sequence continues at coordinate 2,402 of JANNQH010000382.1, forward strand.
GCGAACGGGGCGCCGATTCCCAACGCGACGAACATCATGCCGAGCTGGCTGACCGAGGAGAACGCGAGGCCCTTTTTCAGGTTGTCCTGGCGCAGGCTCATCACGCCGCCGAATAACATCGTGAAGAGCCCCACCCAGAGCACCATCCGGGACACCTCCGGCGAGACCGCGAGCACGGGCGACACGCGCACGCCGAGGTAGACGCCCGCGGCGACCATGGTGGCCGAGTGGAGCAGCGCCGAGACCGGGGTCGGGCCCGCCATCGCGCTCGGCAGCCAGAAGTAGAGCGGTCCCTGGGCGCTCTTGGCGAAGGCGGCGACGATCAGGAGGAAGGCGATCAGGTTGTGCTGGACGAGCGAGCCCTGGCGTGCGGCGATCGCCAGGTCGTCGAAGCTGTAGATGCCGGCGGGCAGTGCGACGATGGCGAGCAGCAGTGCCGCGTCGCCGATCGCATTCGCGGCGAGCGCCTCGGCGCCGGCCGACAGCGTTCCCGGCCGCTCCCACCAGAAGCTGATCAACAGGAAGCTCGCGAGACCCACGCCCGCCCAGCCGATCAGGAGCGTCGTGATGTTGCCCGCCAGCACCAACAGGCACATCGACGCCACGAACACGTCGAGGAAGGCGAAGAACCGGTGGCGGTTCTCGTCCTGCTCCATGTAGCCGAGGGCATAGAGATAGATGCAGGTCGACACCAGCCCGACCACCGCCAACATGCTGACGGCGAGGCCATCGGGATGGGTCACGAAGGCGCCGTCGGGCAGGAACGGCAGAAAGCCGTCGATCCGGACGTCGGGCACCGCCGGCCCGGCGAGCGAGGTCTCGCCGAGCTGCGAGAGACCGACGAGCGCGAGCGCGAAAACCCCGAGCGGCCCGAGGAAGCTCACGGCCCCGCCGCGGCGCGGCAGGCCCAGGATTCCAAGCACGATGAAGGGCAGCGGCAGCGCCCATGCCCATCCGACGAGGCCGGTCATCGTCGCACCTCGCTCGCATCATCGAGATCGACCCGCGCGCGATTGCGGAACACCGCGAGCGCGAGCGCGAGTCCGATCACGGCCTCCGCCGCCCCGAGCACGAGTGCCAACAGCGCGGCGGCCTGGCTCGACGCTGTCCCATGGACTCGCGAGCTGGCGACCAGCACGAGGATCGAGGCGGAGAGCATGAGCTCGGCGCCCATCAAGAGCGACATCGGATTGCGGCGCTGCACGAGCGATGCCGCGCCCAGGGAGAACACGACGACGGCGGTGACGAGCAACAGGCTGATCGGAGTCATCGCTTAGCGCTCCTGACGGCGCCAGAGGGCGACCGCACCGACGATGGCGCAGAGGAGCAGCGGCGCCGTCAGCTCGAAAGGAAGAAAGAGCTCGTCGAACAGCGAGCGCCCCACCTCCAACGTGGTCGGGGCACGGGCTGCGAGGCCAAGTGCGAGATTCGGGATCACCGCAATCGAAAACGTGCCGCCGAGCAGTACGGCCACGACCCCGGCCGTGACGAATCGCCGAACGCTGATGCGTTCGTCTCGACCGTCTGCAGGCAGCAGCGCGACGACGAAGATGAAGAGCACGACGATCGCGCCCGAGTAGATCAGGACCTGGGCCGC
>JANNQH010000383.1:0-1538 GCA_031400655.1 Deltaproteobacteria bacterium
AGCACGGGCAGGTAGAACTCGTCCGAAAAAGAGCCTACGCCTGCCCGCTCGCGCGCGTCGCGCAGAACCTCATCGTAGTCAAGATCGACCGCCGCCTCGGACATCGCTGTCTCCTCGTCTCATTCAGAGCGCCGACGCGCCTACTGTCGAACGGCGAGGTCGCCCTGGAGATTTCCTGGCCCCCAGTACGCACGCATCTGGACGATCTTGCCATTGCTCCCGAAGTCGAACACGTCGATGACCTCGAGCCGGGAGGTCGGCGAACTCGCGATCAGCGGGAATGCGACCGAGCTCCCGGCGCAGCGCACGGCGCCGTCGTGCGCGATCGAGACGTTCATATCGAAGCCCATCTGATAGAGACCCGCGATCGCCTTGTGGCCGACCGCCGGCGGGAGTCCGATCGGATCCGACATGGTCGCCTTCGCGTCGTAGAGCGAGAGGATCGACTGCACGTCGCGCGCGTTGTAGGCCGCGATATAGCGCGAGACGATCGAGCGCAGCTCCGAAGCGGTATGCGGCGGTGTGGTCGCGACCGGCGGCGCGGCGGGCTTGCTCTTTCTCGCCGCAGCCCTCTTCGTCGTCTTCGCGGTCTTCGCCTTCGACGCCTTCTTCGCGGTCGCCTTCTTGCCCGTCGTCTTCGCCTTCATGTTGCCTTTCATGTTGACCTTCCGACTGCTCATCACCCTTCCCGTCCGGTCTACCGGGACCGTGCCCCGACGTTATCGAATGCCGAGCCGCTCGCGCGCGCCGGTGCTCGATCCAGCGCCCTCCTATTCCGGAGCCTTCCTATTCAGGAGCCTTCCTATTCAGGAGCAAAGTCGGCTCGCACCGTCAGCTCCTCCCACTCGTCGAGCGACGCCCGGATCGTATCGAGCTTTGCCCGGTACGTATCCAGCACGAGCTTGCCGAGCAGGAGCTGCCGCGGCGGATTTTTTGCCCGCACGACCTCGATGAGCGCCCTCGCGGCCCCGCGCGGATCCCCGGGCTGCTTGCCGTCCATGTCGGCGATCATCTGGGCCCGCGCGTGCACCGCCTCGTAGTCCGCGATCTTCGTCTTCGAGCGCTGCATCGACCGGCCCGCCCAATCCGTCCGGAACGGCCCGGCCTCGAGGGCCGAGACCCGGATGCCGAAGGGTGCGACCTCGTCGACCAGCGCCTCGGTCAGGGCCTCGACAGCCCATTTCGTCGTGCTGTAGAAGCCGGTCCCGGGCTTCGACATGAGGCCCGCCTGGGACGAGTTGTTGACGATGTGGCCGCTCTTCTGCCTCCGCATGTGCGGCAGGACCGCGCGGGTCATGGCGAGCAGCCCCCAGAAATTCGTCTCGAACATTGCCCGCACATCCGCCTCATCGCCTTCTTCGATGGCCGCGAGGTAGCCGTAGGCGGCGTTGTTGACGAGCACGTCGATGCGTCCGAACTCGGCGAGCGTCGTCGCGACCGACGCTTCGACCTGTCGTTTGTCCGTCACGTCGAGCGCGATCGCCCGCGCCCGCTCCGGATATTGATCGACGAAATCCCGCAGCGTCTTCGGATCTCGC
>JANNQH010000384.1:0-2081 GCA_031400655.1 Deltaproteobacteria bacterium
GGATCCGGATTTTCCCGTCTTCTACCGCGTCTGCGACGAGGTCGTGAAGTACGGTGGCGACAATCCAGACAACTACTACCAGAAATGCATTGTTCGCGGAGACCGGAGCTACCGCATCACCGGCCATCGGGGCACGATCCCCTATCTCTCCTTCCTCACCCAGGGCACGACGTTCTCAGAGGGCAAGACAATGCTGCCGACGGGCTTCATCGACTCGCGCTCGATGAAGTTCGCGGCGGATGGGACATTCGAGCTGATCGCCAGCACGAAAGAGCATCCGGGCAACTGGCTACCGATGCAGCCCGAGACCCAGGCGCTGCTGATCCGACAGACCTTCCGGGACCGGGCGAGCGAGCGGATTGCCGAGCTCCAGATCGAGTGCCTCGATCGCCCGCCGATCCCGCGACCGATCGATCCCGCGGCCTTCGAGCTGGCGCTGCGCGCGGTGCCCCGGTTCATCGAGGGCAGCGCGACGCTCTTCTGCGACTGGGCGCAGGACTATCAGGGGGCGCCCAACCAGCTTCCAATCGCCGATCAGGCCCTTTGCCAGCGGGTCGGTGGCGATCCCAACATCTGTTACTGCAACGGTTATTGGGAGCTCGGCCAGGACGAGGCGCTGGTCGTCGAGCTGCCGCGCATTCCCGAGTGCGAGAGCTGGAACCTTCAGCTCTGCAACTACTGGATGGAATCCCTCGACTACCGCTACCAGACGATCCACCTGAACAAGTTTACGGCCGTGATGAGCCCGAACGGCAGCGTCCGAATCATCGTCGCTCACCGCGACCCCGGTCTTCCCAATTGGCTCTCGACCGCGGGCCACCGCATCGGCACCTGGTTCTTCCGCTGGATCGGGGCAAAGGAGCACATCGTGCCGCAAGTGCGCGTGGTGAAGCTCGACTCGCTCGAAACGACGAAAGGATGAAGGAGATGAGTATGAATGACGTATTGGGCTACACAGGCAAGCAGGTCGTGATCACCGGGGCGGCATCGGGAATGGGAGCCGCCGCCGCGCAGCTGCTCGTCGATCTCGGCGCCGAGGTGCATGCGCTCGACATCGGGGTGGTGAAGGTGCCGGTCCACCAGGCGATTGCGACGGACATGAAGAGCAAGAGCTCGATCGATTCGGCGATCGCACGCCTACCGAAGCAGATCGATGCGCTCTTCAACTGTGCAGGCGTACCCCATCCGCCGTTTTCGGCCTTCGATACGGTCATGATCAATTTTGTCGGGCTGCGGCATCTGACGGATGCGCTGATTCCGCGCATCCGCAGCGGCGGTGCGATCGCATCCATCGCCTCGACGGCGGGCATGGCCTGGAAGAGCAATCTCGAGCTCGTCCGGACCTTTCTCGCCCTCGAACGCTTCGATGCGGCGGAGATCTGGCTCAAGAACCCCCCGGACCTGCACGCCGACGCCTACGGTTTCTCGAAGCAATGTCTCATCGTCTACACGATGACCCTCGCCGGCGAGCTCGCGAAGCGCGGTGTCCGGATCAACTGCATCAGCCCGTCGCCGACGGCGAGCGCCTTCATGGAGCAGCTGACGAAGCAGGTGCCCGAAGAGGCGATAAAGCTCTTCTGTCCGTCGAACGGCCGCTTCGCCGAGCCCGCCGAGATGGGCCGGGCGCTCGTGATGATCAATAGCGACCTGGCGGGGTTCGTCAGCGGCGTGAACCTGCCCGTCGACTTCGGCTACTGCGGGGAGGTCGCGATGGGCCAGCGTGAGAACCTGATGAAGATCTAACGGGCTCAGTCGACCTCGATGAATCGGTGATTTGGGTAGTTGGCCCGCAATATCGTGAGGAAGCTCTTCTTCCACGGTCTCGCCGGTCCCGTGATCGCGCTGCGCTTCGTCGGATCGGCGGCGCCGCCCCGGTAGCCCGCCTTCGGATCCTCGATGAACTGCACGGGGAGCTGCGCGATGCGAGCCATGTACTCGCACATCTCGCGCTCGTCGACGATTTCGTCACCGGCCCAGTTCACGATCGTGGCGGGCACGCTCGCCGCGGCGAAGAGCGGCTCGACCCAATCGATGACGTCGCTGTTATGGACGAGGGGGCAGAAGGAGCGGCCCCGCGGCGG
>JANNQH010000385.1:0-2568 GCA_031400655.1 Deltaproteobacteria bacterium
CGGCCCCAGCCGTCGGTGCCGAGGGTTCGATAGGCGCGGGGGACGTAGGCGCGGATCTGCTCGGAGAAGAGCCGCACATAGTCGGTCGCGGCGATGACGGGGCCCGTAGTTGCGGCGAGCTGGCGCTCGACGAAGCTGCGGCGCCGCTCCTCGGCGGGATGCAACATGTTCCAGCGCGCCACGTCCTGGCCGTCGCGGGCGAGCTCGTTGAAGCTCGTGACGCTCCAGACGTCGGCGGCGACGCCGTGGTCGTGCTCGAGCATGTCGGCCGCCGCCAGCACCTCGCGCAGGATCGTTCCACTGCCGAGCAGCTGGACGCGCGGCCCCTTCCCCTTGCCCTCGCGCACGCGGTACATCCCGCGCAGGATGCCGTTCTCGACGCCCGCCGGCATCGCGGGCTGAACGTATTTCTCGTTCATCACCGTCAGGTAGTAGTAGACGGTCTCGCCCTCGTGGTACATCCGCCGGAGCCCATCCTGGATGATCACGGCGAGCTCGTAGGCGTAGGTCGGGTCGTACGAGACACACGAGGGGATCGTGCCGGCGAGGATGTGGCTGTGGCCATCCTGATGCTGCAGGCCTTCGCCTGCGAGCGTCGTGCGGCCCGAAGTTCCGCCGAGCAGGAATCCGCGACACTGCATGTCGCCGGCAGCCCAGGCGAGGTCGCCGATGCGCTGGAAGCCGAACATCGAGTAGAAGATGTAGAAGGGCACCATGTGGACGGCGTGGCTCGCGTACGCGGTGCCCGCCGCGATGAACGAAGCCATCGCGCCCGCTTCGTTGATTCCCTCCTGCAGGATCTGTCCGTCCTTCTCCTCACGGTAGTAGGCGACCTGATCGGAATCGACGGGATCGTAGAGCTGGCCCACCGACGAATAGATGCCGAGCCGCCGGAACATGCCCTCCATGCCGAAGGTGCGCGATTCGTCGGGGACGATCGGCACGATGTGCTTGCCGATCGCCTTGTCGCGGGTCAGGACCTGCAGCACCCGGACGGCCGCCATCGTGGTGGACATCTCGCGATCGTTCGTGCCTTCGAGCAGGGCGCTGAAGACCGAGAGCTCGGGCACCGCGAGCGGCGGCGCATCCGTTCTTCGGGCCGGCAGGTAGCCGCCGAGGGCGCGGCGGCGCTCGTGCATGTACTGGAGCTCGGGGCTGTCCGGCGAAGGCAGATAGAACGGGGCCTTGCCGATGTCCTCATCCGAGATCGGGATGTGGAAACGATCGCGGAAGGCGCGCAGGGCCGACTCGGCCATGTCGTGCATCTGGTGCGTGATGTTCTGGCCTTCGCCCGCTTCGCCCGTGCCGTAGCCCTTGACGGTCTTGGCGAGGATCACGGTCGGCTGGCCCCGGTGCTCCATCGCTGCGGCGTAGGCGGCGTAGACTTTGTGGGGATCGTGGCCGCCGCGGTTCAGGCGCCAGATGTCCTCGTCGTTCATCGTCGCGACCAGCTCGGCGAGCTCGGGGTATTTCCCGAAGAAGTGCTCCCGGGTGTAGGCGCCGCCGCGCACCTGATAGGCCTGGTACTCGCCGTCGACCGCCTCTTCCATGCGCTTGCGCAGGATTCCTTCCTTGTCCTTCGCGAGCAGCGGATCCCAGCGCCCGCCCCAGATGACCTTGATGACGTTCCAGCCGTTGCCCCGGAAATTCGCCTCGAGCTCCTGGATGATCTTCCCGTTCCCGCGCACGGGCCCATCGAGACGCTGCAGATTGCAGTTCACCACGAAGACGAGATTGTCGAGATTCTCCCGCCCGGCGAGCGAAAGAGCGCCGAGGCTCTCCGGCTCGTCGGTTTCGCCATCGCCGACGAAGGCCCAGACCTTGCGCCCGCTGGTGTCGACGATCCCGCGGTCGTGCAGGTAGCGCATGAAGCGCGCCTGATAGATCGCCATCAAGGGGCCGAGCCCCATCGACACCGTCGGAAACTGCCAGAAATCCGGCATCAGCCGCGGATGGGGATAGGACGAGAGACCGCCGGCCTCGACCTCCTGGCGGAAGTTGTTGAGCTGGTTCTCGGAGAGCCGGCCTTCGAGAAACGCGCGGGCGTAGCTGCCCGGCGCCGAATGGCCCGGGATGTAGAGCAGATCGCCGCCGTGATGCTCGCTCGGCGCGTGGAAGAAATGGTTGAAGCCGATGTCGTAGAGCGTCGCCGCCGAAGCAAAGCTCGAGATGTGGCCGCCGAGGGCGGGATCCTGGCGATTGGCCTGGATCACCATCGCCATCGCGTTCCAGCGGATGAACGAGCGGATCCGCTCTTCGAGCACCGCGTCACCTGGCGAGGTCAGCTGGAGCGCTTCGGGAATCGTGTTGATGTAGGCGGTGGTGGCGCGGTAGGGCAGATGCGCGCCCTTGCGGCGCGCGCGGCGGACCAGCCGGCCGACCAGATAATGGGCCCGATCGACGCCCTCTCGCTCGAAGACAGAATCCAGGGCCTCGAGCCACTCGCGCGTCTCCTGCGGATCGAGATCCTGATCGGGCGGGTTCGCCATGCTTCCTCTCTTTATTGCCGAACAGACCTGATCCGAACGAGCCTGAGCCTAACGATCGCGCTGAGGCCCGTCATCACGA
>JANNQH010000386.1:0-1861 GCA_031400655.1 Deltaproteobacteria bacterium
GCGCTTCTTCGATCCTCGGCGCAATCCGTATTTCAAGGTGGCCGACGTCCAGTGCTTCGTCGCACGGCGTGAGGGCCGCGACGTCGGTACGATCGCGACCGTCGTCGACCACGCCCATCAGCGGCACGAGCGCGGGACCGGCTTCTTCGGATTCTTCGAGTTCATCGACGACCTCGAAGTGGCGGCAGCGCTGCTCGGCGCGGCGCGGGAATGGCAGGCCGATCGCGGCATGAAGAAGCTGGTCGGTCCCTTCAACTTCAACTCGAACCACGATTTCGGTCTGTTGGTCGACGGCTTCGACTCCGATCCCAGCATCGCCAATCCCCACAACTCGGCCTACTACCCGAAGCTCTATGAGGCGCTCGGGCTGCGTCCCGTGAAGGACTGGTACGCCTATCGCGTCCCGGTTTCGCTCCCCGCCTTTGCGAAGATGCAGCGCGTGGCCGATCGGATGCTCGCGCGCCACCCCGAGATCCGGATCCGGTCGCTCGACCTCCGGAACTTCGACGCCGAGGTCGCGACCCTGCGCGCGATCTATACCGACGCGTGGCAGCAGAACTGGGGCCATGTCGAGGTCGGTGAAGAGGAGTTTCGATTCATCGCCGAGGGCTTTCGTCAGATCATCGATCCCGACTTTTGCCTGATCGCCGAGGTCGAGGGTAAGCCGGTGGCGATTTCGATCACGCTCCCGGATCTCAATCCGGTCGTGAAGAAGATGAAGGGGCGCTTCTGGCCGTTCGGCTGGTACTACTTCCTGACCCGCGCACGCTTTATCTGGCGCGTCCGCGTCTTCATGCTCGGGGTGGCGAGCGCCTACCAATCGCTTCCGCTCGGCGCGGTGCTCTATGCGAAATCCGCCGAGATCGCGGCACGCAAGGGCTATCGGGAAGGCGAGGCGTCGCTCATCCTCGAAGACAACCACCGGATGCGCAGCGCGCTTGAGAAGCTCGGCGCCACGATCGCCAAGACCTACCGCAACTACGAGATCGAAGTCCAGCCGGGCGGCAGCACCGCGCGCGCGGATTCCGACCTGACACTTTTCTAGCCCGAACCGATCGAGTGATCGCATCCAAGCAAGGAGCTGCATCCCATGGACATTCAATGGCACGTCGTCACCGAGCTCGATTCCACCCGCCGCGAGGCCGCCGAGGCCCGCATCCAGAAGCTCGCGCACGGCCAGAAGGATTTGATCCACGTCGTGATCCACGTCGAGGGGAGCAAGCATCATCAGCACGGCGCCGCCGAGGCGAAGATCCGCTGTCAGGCACGCGGCCGCGAGCTGATCGCCCACGAGCGCGACGCCGAGCCCGAGATTGCGCTCACGCGGGCCCTCGATGCATTCGAGCGCGAGGTGCGGGCGATGCGAGCAAAGCGCAAGGATCACCGGCGTGGAGCCCGGCCGTTGGCGGAGGAATCCGCAGAGGAAGCGGAGGCCTACGCGGGCGCCGAGGGGGCGGAGTGAGTTTGCGAGTGCGGTGATCTGCCGTGTGCGGCGCGCGATCGGTCTCTCGAGCGATCGCCCGAGCGTGGCCGCGCCGGGATGCGGTACAAACTGGGTCAGGGCCGGGGGGGCGCCGACGTGCTCGTGATGACGGGCCGCAGCGCGATCGTTAGGCTCAGGCTCGTTCGGATCAGGTCTGTTCGGCAATAGAGAGAGGAAGCATGGCGAACCCGCCCGATCAGGATCTCGATCCGCAGGAGACGCGCGAGTGGCTCGAGGCCCTCGATTCGGTCTTCGAGCGAGAGGGCGTCGATCGGGCCCATTATCTGGTCGGCCGGCTGGTGCGCCGCGCGCGCCGCAAGGGCGCGCATCTGCCCTACCGCGCCACCACCGCCTACATCAACACGATTCCCGAAGCGC
>JANNQH010000387.1:0-3213 GCA_031400655.1 Deltaproteobacteria bacterium
ATCTCGTCGACCCGCAGCTGCCGATTCTCTCGACCCGGGTGAACGGGGTTTCCGGCAGCTTCGCCGACCTGCGTTTCGAAGTGATCCACTCCAGTCCGCGCGAGATCTCCCAGCGCGCCGTGAACGAGTCCGGCAGCTTCACGCGCACGCTTCGCCTCGACGAGTCGGGCTATGGCTTCGACCTCGAGCTCGCCTTCGAGAGTCGACTCGCCACGCCGATCGACGCCCGCTTCGCGCTCGCCTGGCCGGCCCGCACGTCCACCCGACCCGATTTCCGCGACATCTCGTTGCTCGCTTTTGGTGCGGAGAGCGGTGTCACGCGCACCGCCGTGCCCGCGGTCGGCAAGGGCGGTTTCCTCGGATTCGGTGGCTCCAAGGATGGCAAGCAGCGGATCGAAGGGACTGTCCAGTGGGCGGGCTTCGACGTGGCGTACTTCACGGGCGTCGTGATGGCTCCCGAGTCCCGCGATCGTCTTTCGGTCGAGTTCGAAGCCATGGAGCCGACCGTCTCGGCGCGCGCGAACATATCACTTCCGAGTGTCTCCGTGGCCGCCGGTGGCTCGATGCAGGAGAGCCTGCGCGGATTTTTCGGACCGAAGGATCCCGCGTCCCTCGAGAAGGTGGCCGCCAGTCTGGCCCACGCGGTCAATCGCGGCTGGAGCTGGCTCGAGCCGCTGACGCGTTTCTTCGAGATGGCCCTCGACTGGCTCTATCGATTCATTCCGAATTATGGCCTCGCGATCATCTTGCTCACGATCATGGTCCGCATCGTAACGGCGCCGTTGATGGTGAGACAGATGCGGTCGGCAGAGCGTATGCGCGCGGTGCAGCCGCGTATGAAGGCGCTCCAAGAGCGCTACAAGGACGACCGCCAGCGACAGTCCGAGGAGCTGATGAAGCTCTACAAGGAAGAGGGCATCAACCCCCTTGGCGGCTGTCTACCGCTCTTGCTGCAGTTTCCCGTGCTGGTGGGGCTCTTTTACGCGCTGCGCAGCTCGATCGGTCTACGCCACGCGCATTTCGTGTCCTGGATCGACGATCTGAGCCAGCCGGACTTGTTATTCACGCTGCCCGGCGTCGACTTCCCCGTGCGGCTGCTCCCACTCCTGATGGGAGCCAGCATGTATGTGCAGCAGAAGATGACGCCGACGACCGGCATGGATCCGACTCAGGCGCGCATGATGCTCGTCATGATGCCGGCGATGATGCTCCTGATTTCCTACACATTCCCCTCCGGACTCGTCCTCTACTGGACCGTGAGCAACTTGCTCGGAATCGGCCACCAGTATTGGATCCGGAGACAGACGCAGCCGCAGGTCTGAAGCCGCGAAGTTGCGAGTCGAGAGTCGCCGCATCGCGGCGAATCAGAGAAAGAAGAGAAGAAGCAGATGTACGACGCGCGCCAGGAACCGAATGAATTTGTTGCCGACAGTCTCGAGGAGGCCCGCGCCAAGGCCGCGGAGTTCTTTGGAACGGAGGCCTCGGCGCTCCAGATCGTGGTCCCCGCCGTGGGCGAGATCTTCGGCGCGGGGGGGCGCACGGTGATCGTGGCCGTCCCGAAGAGCGTTTCGGGTCGGCCTGCGAGGTCGTCGAGTGGCGACGGCGGTCGCGGTGAAGAGCGCGGCGGCCGGCGCGAGGCGCGGGGCGGGGATCGTGGCGGCCGGGGAGATCGCGGCGAGCGACCCGAGCGTGCGGGCAGCGATCGCGGAGAACGCAACGAGCGCAGCGGCAGAGGCGAGCGCGAAGAGCGGCCCGAGCGTGGCGTACAGGTGGAACGACAGCCTGAGCGCCAGGACCGCGGCGATCGCCCTGAGCGAAGCGCGCGTCCGGAGCGGGGAAACGGCGGCGACGAGCCGCGGCCGCGGGAAGGCCGACGAGATCGCGCAGAGGGACGCGGCGATGACCGTGGTCGCGAGCGCGTGTCGGAGGAGAATGGGAATAGTGGTGAAAAGGCTCCGTCGATTGCCGACTCCCACGGAACCGCCCAGGGCAAGCTCGGAAGTGTCGGGGAATTCCTTCTTGGCGCTGTCGAGCGCATGAAGCTCGGGACGTTCGAGATCTCCGAGGCTTCGGAGGGGGATTTCCTGATCTTCCAGCTCCGCGGGGACGCAGCGGTGGCGTTGCAGCGTGGGGATGGCCGCGCGACGGACGCCCTCCAGCTCGTGGCCAATCAGGTTTCCATGCGACAGGGTGATGATGCGCCGCGCGTCGTGGTCGACGTCGAGGGCGGGGGTGACGAGCGCGAGCAGACGCTGAGTCGCCTCGCCGAGCGCGCTGTGAAGCGGGCGCGAGAGACGGGGCGATCAATCGCCCTGGACCCCATGAACTCCCGCGATCGGCGAGCGATCCACATCGTGGTGCGTGAGATGAGCGGCGTGGCCACGATGAGCATTGGCGAGGGGCGCTATCGCCAGGTGCTCGTGGTGCCGGAGGGTGCCCCGGAGTACGAAGAGGCGATGTCCCAGGCTTCTTGACGGGTCGCTCTAGCCCGGTCAAGCGGTGACGGTCCTCGGCCCCGGGTGGGGCCGAGGATGTCGAGCTGCCGCGGGCGTCCCGCGGGGCGGTAAATTTGCTGAATCGGGGCTCTTCACACGCGCTGAGTGTATTTCGAGGCGCCGGTAGTCCAGCCGACCCGTTGGTGTTCCACGGGGAACAATTTCGGGGTCCTCGATCAGTCTCAACAATGAGGGCGCAGGCGGCTCGAGCTGTCGTGGGTCGCCCTTCAGACTGAAACGTTCCACGGGGAACGGAGTGGCGATGCGCGACGACCGCGCGGATTCTTCCGCTGAAACACCGGTTCGAGAACGGATCGAGAGCGGTCTCGTCGAGATCTTCGGAAGCTTCGAGTCCCACCATGCGGATCAGCTGACGCGCCTCGTGAGCCTTCTGTCCGAGTGGGCGCCGCGGATGAACCTGACCGGGCATCGCGATCCGATGGATATCGCCTCGCGACTCGTCCTCGATGCCGCCGCCCTGGTCCATTGCCTCCCCGAGCTCGACCGCGCGACTGATCTCGCGGATCTCGGCAGCGGCGCCGGATTTCCGGGCCTGCCCATCGCCATCCTGCGGCCGCAGCTGAGCGTTTCATTGATCGAGTCACGTCAGAAACGTCACCACTTCCAGCGAGAGGCGCGTCGGCAGCTTGGCCTCGAACGCGTCACTCCCATCCTGGGCCGGTCGGACGAAATCGAGACCCGCCCCAGTGACGTCGTG
>JANNQH010000388.1:0-6397 GCA_031400655.1 Deltaproteobacteria bacterium
GGCAAGCTCTAGCCCGGTCAAGCGGTGACACCCTCGGCCCCGAGTGGGGCCGAGGGTGTCGAGCTGCCGCGGGCGGCCCGCGGGGCGGTGAATTTGCCGAATCGGGGCTCTTCACACTCGCTGACAGGATTGCCAGAAATAACTTGACGAGCTGAGCCGTTCATGGTGTCGTTAGGCCATGGGGGGGCAGCGATGCTGACGGCGCCTGATGAAGCTCGAGTGGTCCGACGGCGGACGCGACGGGATCCGAGGCCTCGATTCAAGCTGGACACGACGGCGCAACTGGACGCGATCCAGGGCTGCCCGGCGTATCAGGTGCCGGAAGGGCACCTCGCATGAAGCGTCCAGCAGATCGTCAGCCGGCTGGACCTGGCTTCGGTCGAGGCGAAGTACTCGTCGCTGGGTCGGCATGGCTTTGAGCCGCGGAGGCTTCTGGCCGTCTGGATTTACGGGAGTCTGATCGGGATCCATCACGGAACGAAGCTCGCGCAGGCGCTTCGGACCGACGCGGCCCTTCGGCTGTTGTCCGGGGGACATGCGATCTCTCGGTCCAAGCTGAACGAGTTCCGGCAGCAGCAGGGTGCGCTGTTCGAGGACTGCATGGCGCAGACGGTGGCGATGGCTCAGGAGAAGGGGCTGTTGCCGCTCGACGATCTCGCGGCGGACAGCATGCGGCTGCGAGCGCACGCCTCGACGAAGGCGGTGCGGACGCTCGTGCGATCGAAGAAGCGCTTGGCCGAGCTCGCGGCGGTGGACATCGACGTGCTCTCGGACGCCGAGCTTGAGGCGCACAGAGAGAAGGTGGACAAGCACACCGCCGCCGTCGCGGCGTGTGAGGCGCGGGGCCGCTCGAGCATCGTGATGACGAACCCGACGGCGGTTCTGCTCAAGTTTCCGGACGGAGCGGGCGCGCCTGGGCATCGGATCTCGGCGATGGCAGCCGGCATGAAGGCCCGGCTGATCGTCTCCGTGTTGATCACCGCCGATACGCACGACTACGGGTTGCTCGAACCCCTGGTTGCCGAGACGAGGAAGGTGCTCGAACGAAGCGGCGTGTCCGCCGAGGCGAAGCTGCAGATCGGGGCTGACGCGGGCTACTGCGCCCGAGCCGATCTGGCATTTGCCGAACGGGAACGGGATCGCGCCGACATTCTCATCGCGGGCACGGAGCCGTGCGAGAGCCGTGGGGAGTACTTCGGCCACGACCGCTTCACCCGCACGCACGATGGCTCGATGTTCTGTCCCGCAGACCGGCGGATGAACGGGCCCTATCGCGAGCCGGATGGTCGGACCAAGTGGGTCGGCGTCGGATGCGCGGACTGCCCGCTCCGGCCGCAGTGCACGAAGGGGCGCAGTCGCCACCTGGTTCTCGACGAGGAACTCGATCGCGTCCGCAGGGCGATGCGGGAGCGGATGGCCGCTCCGGGGGGACGCGAGCGATACAACCGCCGCATCGCGACCATCGAGCCGGTCTTCTCGAACCTCGAGTCCACGATGGGCTACCGCCGAGCCAGCTCCCGGCACGAGCCCACCATCCTGGCGGAGGTCCTGCTCAAGGCCCTCGCCCACAACGTCAGCCGGCTGCTGGCCGCGCGGCGGCTTTCGCGCGTCGACTGCCTACTCACCCTCGACGGGCTACTCATCCCCCTCGAAAATGAATTCTCGGCAACCCTGTGAGTGTATTTCGAGGCGCCGGTAGTCCAGCTGACCCGCTGGTGTTCCACGGGGAACAATTTCGGGATCCTCGATCGGTCTAGATGGGGGCGCAGGCGGCTCGAGCTTTCGTGGTTCGCCGTTCAGACTGAAGCGTTCCACGGGGAACGGAGTGGGCGATGCGCGACGGCCGCGCGGATTCTTCCGCTGATATACCGGTTCGAGAACGGATCGAGAGCGGTCTCGTCGAGATCTTCGGAAGCTTCGAGTCCCACCATGCGGATCAGCTGACGCGCCTCGTGAGCCTCCTGTCCGAGTGGGCGCCGCGGATGAACCTGACCGGTCATCGCGATCCGATGGATATCGCCTCGCGACTCGTCCTCGATGCCGCCGCCCTGGTCCATTGCCTCCCCGAGCTCGACCGCGCGACTGATCTCGCGGATCTCGGCAGCGGCGCCGGATTTCCGGGCCTGCCCATCGCGATCCTGCGACCGCAGCTGAGCGTCTCATTGATCGAGTCACGTCAGAAACGTCACCACTTCCAGCGAGAGGCGCGTCGGCAGCTTGGCCTCGAACGCGTCACTCCCATCCTGGGCCGGTCGGACGAAATCGAGACCCGCCCCAGTGACGTCGTGGTTGCCCAGGCCATGACTCAGCCCGAGCAGGCGCTGGCGAGCATGAGGCGCTGGGCGCGGGCCGGTGGGATCCTGGTTCTGCCGGCGGCCGAGATGGCCGAGCGACCTCGGCTTCCCGACATCGATGGTTCGCTCGAACGCCGCAGCTATCGAGTGCCCCTTACGGGCGTGAACCGCCAGCTCTGGGTCGCCCGCGTCACTCCGAGCTGACGTGTGCACGAGGGTTGCGGTCCGCCATGCCCCCTCTCGCGGGCCCTTCACCATTCGCAACCCGGCAGGTCTGTGTTAAGAAACGCGGAGCGACCCGGCGTCGCGTTCGTCATCGGCGGTTCGTGCGTGGGGGGCCAGCACGGACATCGACGCTGCTCGCGGCCCCAATGAGACGTCGCATGGGCGCTGAGCCCTTCGTCCTCGCAGTCGTGAATCAGAAGGGTGGCGTCGGGAAGACCACGACGGCGGTCAATCTCGCCGCCTGTCTGGCCGCATCCGAGCGTCCGACGCTCCTGATCGACATCGATCCCCAGGCGAATGCGAGCAGCGCCTACGGCATCTCGCAACCTGAATACCAGGTCTACGACGCCCTGGTCGACGAGCTTCCGCTCACCCACTGCGCCCTCGAAACCGAGCTCGAGACCCTCCACGTCGTTCCAGCCGGTCGGGATCTCGTCGGTGCCGAGATCGAGCTCGTCTCGATGGAGGCCCGCGAGTACCGACTTTCCCGGGCGATCCAGGCGATGGGCGATGCGTACGAGATCATCCTGATCGATTGCCCGCCGTCGCTGGGTCTCCTGACCCTGAATGCGCTGACGGCCGCGGACGCCGTGCTGATCCCGCTCCAGGGCGAGTACTACGCGCTCGAAGGACTGGCCAATCTGGTGGCGACGGTCGACCTCGTGAAGGCAGAGCTCAATCCGAGACTTCGGATCCAGGGCATCGTGCTCACGATGGTGGACCCGCGAGCCAACCTCGCGCGCCAGGTCGAGGCCGAGGTCCGCGGACATTTCGGGGACACGGTCTACCGCACCCGCATCCCGCGCAACATCCGCCTTTCGGAAGCGCCGAGTCACGGCCAGCCGATTCTCCTTTACGACATCCATTCGAAGGGCGCCGTCGCGTACACGAAGCTCGCCGAGGAGCTGCTCGCGCAGCTCGCACTCGTCAGTCCGCCCCGCAAGCCACCGGTCCTGCCGAAGTCGAGCTCGTCGCGAGCCGCCTGATAATAGGAGTCCAAGATGAGTCAACGCCGGAGTGCCCTGGGTCGCGGGCTCGGTGCCTTGATCGCCAAGCCCGGAACGGGCTCGATCGTGCAGGCGACGCCGTCCCGTGTGACACCGCAGGGTGTCGTGTCGAACGACGAGCTCACGAGTGCCGGCGCGCCTGCGACGGGTGTGCTCGAGATCGAAATCGCGCGCATCGATCCCAATCCCGATCAGCCGCGCCGTGAGTTCGAGGCGGGAGCGCTGCAGCAGCTCGCGGACTCCATTCGACAGCACGGCGTGTTGCAGCCGGTCGTCGTACGCCAGGCTGGGAGCCGCTACGAGCTGGTGATGGGCGAGCGGCGGTTCCGCGCGAGTCAGCTCGCCGGTCGGCGAAGTGTGCCCGCAGTGATCCTCGACGTCGATCCGGCCGATCGGCTCGAGCTGGCGATCGTCGAGAACGTGCAGCGTCAGGATCTGAATCCGATCGAGCTGGCACTCGCCTATCAAGCATTGGCCCGTGCCGGCCATACCCAGGAGGAGATCGGTCGCAAAGTCTCGATGGACCGCTCCTCGGTTGCGAACCACATCCGGCTGCTGGATCTCAGCCGCTCGATCCAGACCGACGTCGAAGCCGGCCGCCTCAGCATGGGCCACGCGAAGGCCCTGCTTCAGGTTCACGACGTCGAAATTCGAGAGGCCCTCCACAGCCGAATTCTGGCCCAGGCACTGACCGTCCGCGCGACCGAGGAGCTCGCGCGAGAGCTTGTTCGAGGTGAAAAGAACTCATCAAGCAAAGTGGGTGGCGACTCGCCAACCCGAGGCTCGAAGACGGCGACAGGAGAGACGTCCGCCGCCATCGACCCCGATACGCGCGCCTACCTCGAACGACTGGAGCGGCGGCTGCAGACCCGCATCTCGCTCCACCCCGCCGCGGGCGGCGGTGGCAAGCTCGAGATCAGCTACTTCAACCTCGAAGATCTCGAGCGCATCGGCGACCTGCTGCTCGGGCTGCGGTAATCGTTCCCGAGCGAAGCGAGCAGGTCCAAGCGAAATAGCTGGGTAGGTGGGTCGGCGACGATGATCGAAGCGGATTCGAACGAGCTCGCCGAAGGGGCGCTCGAGGACACGGTCGAAGCGACGGAAGCCGCGCGCGCCGCGCGCAGCAGCGTCGGGGAGGGTCCTCTGGTTCCTCGCGGCGGGTCGTTCGAGGGCCAGGTGGCGATCGTCGGCCCGACGCGGATCGAAGGCAGTGTCCGCGGGAGTCTGCGCGGGCCCGGAGAGCTCTTCGTGGGGAGCGCCGCGCGGGTCGAAGGGCGCATCGAGTGCGAGGCGATCACGTGCGAGGGCGAGATCCTGGGTCCCGTCGCGGTGCGGACGAAGGCCCGATTCGGCCCCGGCTCGCGTCTCGATGGCGATCTCCAGGCGCCGGTCGTCGTATTCGATGAAGACGCGATCTGGAACGGCCGCGCCGAGATCGGGAGCGGAGTCGGCGGGGATCCGGTTTCGGCGCGTGAGAGCTAGCAGCTAGACCCCGGGCGCGATGCCAGAATCCGCCCCGCCCGGACGACCGGCTCTGGCCATCTCGGGCTGACGTGACGATCGGTTCGTTGCGACGTCATTTGGTACGCAGCCGATCAGTCAACAAAACGTTGCACCCGGCGCCCAGCCAGGTGGAATGTGGGTCGATTCGTGGTACCCACCCGCTGGCGCTAGCTGCCGCTGTGAGCCCTTCGTATCCCGGGTCGGCGACGTTCGGATCGCATGCAGAGATCGTGCAGGTGATCCCGGGCTATGTCGGCTTGCGAGCGGGCACGAGCGCGGCGAGCAAAGCCTGACTCGCTCGCTCTGCGCGAGATGAGCGCGAGATGAGCGCTGGTGCCGGCTCGAACGTGTATGCGACGGGTGAAGCGGACCCTCGGAGCGATTCTTTGCGAAACAGCTCTCTGCGAAACAGAACGGTGCGAACCAGCTTGAATTCGTTTGCGCGTCGCTGCGTTGCTGGACTCGCGCTCGCTGCCGCGGTCGGGCTCAGCGCCTCGCCGCGCCTCGCGAGCGCCTCAGACACGCTCGAGCTGATTCCGGACTACGCGTTCTTCGACCTGATCAAGCTCGGCCTGATTTCCGATGAATCGGGGATCGGGGCGTTGTGGGTCATGTTGATCGCCTTCGCGCTTCTGGCGTTGCCGCTCAATGCGCTGCTCTTCCAGCCGATCTTCCGCGCGCTCGACGCCCGCGCCGAGCGTATCCAGGGAGCGCGAGCGCGCTCGGAGCACCTCCAGCGCGAGGCCGATGCGATCCTCGAACGCTACGAGTCGGCGGTGCGCGAGACCCGCGGTGAGGCCGAGGCCGCGCGCCAGGTCGAGATCGCCCGGGCACGGGAAGAACAGGTCGCGCTCACCTCGCAGGTCAAGCACGACGCGGAGCGGCAGATCGAAAGCGCCCGCGCGGACCTCGCGCGCTCACTCGAAACGGCGCGCGCGAGCTTGCGCGCCAGTGCGGACGATCTGGCGCGGTCCGCAGCGGAGCAGGTGCTCGGGCGGGCGCTGTCATGAGCACGAACAAGCCGTCCGACCTCGCTGCCGCTCTACGGGCTCCCCGCGTCCGCCTGCTCGTCGCTGCGTTCGTCGCGTGCGCGCTCGCCGCGACCGTCGCTCAGGCATCGGGCGCGGCCCACAAGTCCGAGGCCGAAGTCGTCCGGGAAACGCTCTGGCAGGCTTTCAATCTGGTCGTGATCGTCGTGCTGCTCGGCTACTTCGGACGCAAGCCCGTCCGCGACTACTTCGCCGCCCGGCGGCAGGGAATCCAGACCCAGCTCAGTCAGGCCGCTGAGCTCCTGACTCAAGCAGAGCACCGCAACTCCGAACTCCAGCGCCGCCTCGTCGATCTCTCGGCCGAGCTCGACTCGATCCG
>JANNQH010000389.1:0-1680 GCA_031400655.1 Deltaproteobacteria bacterium
CGCCGCGTAGGCGCGCCTCGAGCTGATCGAGCTCCGCGAGCAGCGCCGTGGGGACCCGATCGCCGAACTCCGCGTAGAACGCGCGGATCTTCGGGATCTCCGAGAGCCAGCCCGCGACATCGACGCGGGTCAGCGTCTCGACGGCCGCCTTGTCGACGCAGAGACCCGAGAGGTCGAGCTCGCCCTCGGCGGGCAGGATTCCGATCGCCGTCTCCTGCCCGCGGATCTTCTCCGCACAGCGTTCGTGGATCCACTTGAGCACGCGACTGTTCTCGCCATAGCCGGGCCACAGGAACTCGCCGCTCTCGCCTTTGCGGAACCAGTTCACATAGAAGATGCGCGGGAGCTCTCCGCCCTGGCGCTCGCCGATGCTGAGCCAGTGGGCCCAGTAGTCGGCCATGTTGTATCCGCAGAAGGGCAGCATGGCCATCGGATCGCGACGCAGCTCGCCGACGGTGCCGTTCGCGGCCGCCGTCTTCTCGCTCGAGATGATCGAGCCGAGGAAGGTGCCATGGGCCCAGCTCCGGGCCTCGTGAACGAGCGGGACGACGGTGGCGCGGCGGCCGCCGAAGAGGATCGCGCTGATCGGCACGCCCTGCGGATCCTCCCACTCCTCTGCGATCACCGGGCATTGGCGCGCGGGGGCGGTGAAGCGGGCGTTGGGATGGGCCGCGGGCGAATTCGCGGACGGCGTCCAGTCGCGTCCCTGCCAATCGCGCAGATGGGCGGGCTTCGCGGACATCTCTTCCCACCAGACGTCGCCGTCGTCGGTGCGCGCAACGTTGGTGAAGATGCAGTTCTCGCGCAGGCTGTCCATGGCGTGCGGATTCGACTTCTGGCTCGTGCCGGGGGCGACACCGAAGAAGCCGGCCTCGGGATTGATCGCATAGAGCCGGCCGTCGGCGCCGAACTTCATCCAGCAGATGTCGTCACCGACCGTTTCGATCTGCCAGCCGTCGAGGGTCGGATCCATCATCGCGAGATTCGTCTTGCCGCAGGCGCTCGGGAACGCGGCGGCGACGTATTTCGAGTCACCGGCCGGCGACGTCAGCTTGAGGATCAACATGTGCTCGGCGAGCCAGCCTTCATCGCGTGCCATCGCCGACGCGATCCGGAGCGCGAAGCATTTCTTTCCCAACAAGGCGTTGCCGCCGTAGCCCGAGCCGTAGCTCCAGATCTCCCGGGTCTCGGGAAAATGGACGATGTATTTGTTTTCGGCGTTGCACGGCCACGGGACGTCGACCTGGCCGGGCGCCAGCGGCTGCCCCACCGAATGCAGGCACGGCACGAAGCGCCCGTCCTCACCCAATACGTCGAGAACACGCTCGCCCATGCGCGTCATGATGCGCATGCTCGCCACGACGTAGGGGCTGTCCGAGAGCTGAACCCCGATGTGCGCGATCGGCGAGCCGATCGGACCCATGCTGAAGGGAATCACGTACATCGTGCGGCCGCGCATCGAACCGCGGAACAGACCTCGAAGCGTCGCGCGCATCTCCACAGGATCGCGCCAGTTGTTGGTCGGCCCCGCATCCTGCTCGCGCTCACAGCAGATGAACGTCCGATCTTCGACGCGGGCGACGTCGGCGGGATCGGACAGGACGAGATAGCTGTTCGGCCGGTGGGCGGGATCGAGCCGCTCGGCGGTTCCCGAGGCGAGCATCAGCTCGAACATCCTGT
>JANNQH010000390.1:0-5187 GCA_031400655.1 Deltaproteobacteria bacterium
TCGCCGGCGATCGTGACCCGGTGGAGGATCCGCCGCTCGTCGTAGTCCGGCACCGCGTAGTGCTGCGCGCAGCGATTGTCCAGGAACGCGACGGAGCTTTCGTCCCATTTGAAGCGCACCTGGAATTCGGGCGTGCGCACGTGCTCGAAGAGGAAGCGCAGGACGGCCTCGCTCTCGAGCTCCGGCAGCTCGCGGAGGCGCGTCGTCTAGTTGGCGTTCACGAAGATGAGCTTCTTTCCCGTCACTGGATGGGTCCGGATCACCGGATGCGCGACCGGCGGGAGCTTCTGCTGGATCTCGGCGAGGGCCTGCGTCACGTGACCCGCGCGGATGCCGCGGGAGGCGGAGCGCGTGATGTCGTGCTCGGCCGTGAGGCCCGCGAGCAGCTGCTTCATCGGCGTCGAGAGCGCGTCATAGGCCGCGTACATGCTCGCGAACAGCGTGTCGCCGCCGACGCGCGGGACCTTCACGGCGCGCAGGATCGAGCCCAGCGCAGGCGTCGTCGTGTAGGTGTGGTCTGCATGCCAGTTGTCGGCACCGTCGCCCCGGGGCGAGACCTGGTCGAGGACATTGATCTCGGGATTGTCGTGGTACTTCGTCTTGAGGGGTGGAGCCTGGATCTCGCCGAAATGACGGGCGAAGGCGATCTGGTCCACGTCGGTGAGCGGCTGGTTCCGGAAGAAGAGCACGAGATGCGCGTGGAGCGCGTCGCGAAGCGCCTCGACGACCTCGCGGGCGAGGGGCTTCGCGAGGTCGACGCCGTGGATCTCTGCGCCGATTTGCGGCGTCACCGGTCGGATCTCGAGGGTCATCGGGAACTCCATTCAACCGAGCTCGAGCCAGGCGCTCTTCGTCTGTTGATAGCCGCGCAGACTCTCGAGCCCGGAATCGCGTCCGTAGCCCGAATCCTTGTAGCCACCGAAGGGCACGGCCCAGTGGATGCGGCGATAGGCGTTGACCCAGACAGCGCCTGCCTGGATGTCGCGCACGAAGCGGTGGGCGCGATTCAGGTCCTTCGTCCAGACGCCGGAGGCGAGGCCGTAGTTCGTATCATTCGCGATCGCGAGGGCCTCGTCGTCGTCGTGGAAGGGGATCGCACAGGTCACCGGGCCGAAGATCTCCTCCCGACAGACGCGCATGCCATTATGCGCTCCGCGAAAGAGCGTGGGCGCCACGAAATAGCCCTTTCCGAGCGGTGAGTCGGCGGGGAAG
This sequence comes from Deltaproteobacteria bacterium, assembly GCA_031400655.1. Taxonomy (GTDB): domain Bacteria; phylum Myxococcota_A; class UBA9160; order UBA9160; family UBA4427; genus UBA4427. The sequence goes on from JANNQH010000390.1 coordinate 1,213, forward strand.
TTCTCGGGTCCGAAGCGCCCGCCAAAGACGAGCTCGGCGCCTTCCTTGCGGCCGAGCTCGATGTAGCTCTTCACCTTCTCGAATTGCTCGGCAAAGCAGATCGGGCCCATCGTGGTGGATGCGTCGAGCGCGTTGCCGAGGCGCACGGCCTGCTTCACGTGCTTCTCGATCCGCTCGATCAGCTGGTCGTAGATCGTGTCCTGGATCAGGAGCCGCGAGCCCGCGACACAGGTCTGGCCCGCGCCGCCGGTGAAGATGGCGGCGGTGCTCGCGCCGATCGTTGCGCGGTCGAGGTCGGCGTCGGCGAAGACGATGTTCGGGCTCTTGCCGCCGAGCTCGAAGGCGAGGGGCTTCAGGCCGGGGGCCGAGCGTTCGGTGATGCGCCGCGCCGTCTGGGTCGAGCCGGTGAAGGCGATCTTGCGGACGTCGGGATGACGTACGAGGGCGTCGCCGGCGACCTCGCCCGTCCCGGACACCACGTTCACGACGCCGGGCGGGAAGCCCGCCGCATCGAAGAGCGGCGCGATCGCGAGGATCGACGCCGACGCCTGCTCCGCGGGTTTTAATACCACGGCGTTGCCCGCCGCGAGCGCTGCGCCGACCTTCGCCGCCAGGATCGCGAGCGGCGAGTTCCAGGGCACGATGATGCCGACGACGCCGAGGGGCTCGTGGAGCGTGAAATTGAAGCTGGTGCGCGAGACTTCGATCGTCTCGCCGTGGATCTTGTCCGCAGCGCCGGCCCAGTAGTTCATCATCTCGGAGACCGAGGGCAGATCGCCGGCGCGCGCTTCGGCGATCGGCTTCCCGTTGTCGCGGCACTCGATCGTCGCGAGCTCCTCCGCGTGCTCCGCGATCTTGCGGGCGGCGGCGCGCAGGAGCCCTGCCCGCCCCATCGCCGGGAGCGCGCGCCATGCTCCCGCGAAGGCCGCCTTCGCCGCTTCGACGGCGGCCGCGACGTCGTCGGCGTCACCCGCCGGCACCTCGATCCAGGCCGTTCCCAGGGAGGGATCGATGCTCGGGAGGTAGCGGCCCGCGTGTGGCGCGACGCGCCGTCCGTTGATCCAATGGTCGACGCGGCCGTTCGGGAGTAGCGTGCTCATCGGGTCCTCCTATCTTGGGAAAGAGCTGGGATAGAGCTGAAGCCAAACGTTCGTCGAATTCCGAGGAATTGCCCATGCGCGCCGCAGTCTTGCACGAATCGAATCGCCCGCTCGTGATCGAGGACGTGACGGTCGAGAGTCCGCGGGCGGGCGAGGTCGTCGTGGCGATCGCGGCGTCGGGCGTGTGTCGCTCGGATCTCCACGCCTGGCACGGGCGCACGAGCTTCATCGTGCCGCCGATGGTGCTCGGCCACGAGGGGGCGGGCACGGTCGTCGAGGTCGGCCCTGGCGTCAGCGGCGTCGCGAAAGGCGATCCGGTCGTGATCGCGCTCTACGGGCCGTGCGGTCAGTGCGTCGAATGCCGGACGGGCGACATCACGCGCTGTTGGAGCGAGACCCGCGTCCACAACATGCACGGGCGCATGCCCGACGGGACGACGCGGCTCTCCCTGCGCGGCAAGCCGGTCACGCCGATGGTCGGCGCGGGCACCCTCGCCGAGCTCGCGGTCGTGCGCGAGGCGCAGCTCGTGAAGATCGATCGCGGGATTCCCCTCGAGCTCGCGTGTCTCGCGGGCTGTGGGGTCACGACCGGGGTCGGGGCGGTCCTGAACGTCGCCGAGGTCCGGATCGGCTCCTCGGTCGTCGTGATCGGTTGCGGAGGTGTGGGTCTCAACGTGATCCAGGGCGCGCGGATCGCGGGCGCGGCGCATATCATCGCCTGTGATACCGACGCGTCGAAGCTCGATCTCGCTTCGGATCTCGGAGCGACGGATGGCCTCGTCGTCCGCGAGGGCGAGGATCTCGTCGCCGCGATCAAGGCGCTCGTGCCCGGAGGCGTCGACTACGCCTTCGAGGTAATCGGCCGGCCCGACGTCGTGCGGACGGCGTTTCTCGCGACCCGGATCGGCGGCACGACCGTGATGGTCGGCTCGCCGCCGCCCGGGAGCGAGATCGCGGTCGATGGACGCATGCTCTTCTCCGACCGGCGCCTGCTCGGCACGACCGGCGGCAGCAACATCCCGGCCCGAGACATTCCGCGGCTGATGCAGCTCTACCAGCAGGGCCGGCTCGAGCTCGAGCGACTCGTCTCCCAGCGGCTGCCTCTCGAGCGCGTGAACGAAGCCTTTGCGGCTCTCGAGCGCGGCCAGGGCGCGCGGACGGTCATCGACATTTGATCGGCGATTCGACGAGAGAACTCGTCGAATCGCCTGGAAAGATCTGCTCGAGCGTTCATGCATGATCGCGCTCAACTCGGGATCCAGTCGCCCCCGATGGTCACGCGGTGCATGATGCGCCGCTCGTGGTAGTCGGCGGTTGCGTAGTGCTGGGTGCAGCGGTTGTCCCAGATCGCGACGGAGTCCTCTTCCCACTGGAAGCGGACCTGGATCTCCGGGGAGCGGACCCAGTCGAACAGGAAGGCCAGCAGGGCCTCGCTCTCGCTGTCGCTCATCCCGCACAGATAGGTCGTGAAATTCGAGTTCACGTAGAGGAATTTCCGGCCGGTATCGGGGTGGCGACAGACGACCGGATGAATCTCGTCGGGCCAGGCCGCGCGCACGGACGCGAGGTTGCCCACGCTGTGACCGCCCGCGATCGCGCGCCGCAGCGGGCCCGTGATGTCGTGGGCCGCCTCCACGCCCTCGAGGCAGCGCTTCATCGCCGGCGAGAGAAGCTCATAGGCCGCGATCATCGAGGCCCAGCTCGTGTCGCCGCCGCAGCCAGGGAGCTTCACGGCGTGCAGGATCGCGGCCTTCGGCGGGATCCGCATGAAGGTCGAGTCGGTGTGCCAGCGGTTCGCGCCGTCGCGTTTGGGCTCGGTCTGGTCGAGCAGGCCGACCTCGGGGTGCTCAGTCAGGTGACGCCCGAAGGCGTGGATGTCGATCGGGCCGAAGCGCTTCGCGAGGGCGACCTGCTCGTCGGGGGCGAGCGATTGCTTGCGGAAAAAGAGCACGTGGTATTCGACGAGCGCGCGGTAGAGCGCGCCCTGCTCGGTATCGGAGAGGGGCTTTCGCAGATCGAGGTTCGAGACGAGGCCACCGATCGCGCGGGTCAGGCGTTCGACTTCGAAACCCATTGCGAGCCTCCTTCCGAATCCGACACGTAGGCCTCGCCCCAGCGGTTCGAGTGGCTGACCTTCGCGACGGGCAGTCGTCGCGGCGCCCCGAGCTTCTCCGCGCTGTACCCGAAGAACATCGCGCACTCCATGAAGATCTGCGGCGGGATGCCGAGGATCTCGCGGATCTGTTCGCGCCGCAGGAAGAAGAAGGTCGTGAAGAGGGAAGACAGGCCGTGGGCGCGCGCCGCGAGCAGCATGTTCTGCGAGGCCTGGAACAGGCTGACCCCGCGCCCGCCCGGAATCTCCCGCGTCTCGCGCAGCGAGCCGTCGGCGTTCTCCGCGTATTCGCCCTTCATGCGGATCCCGCGCTCCGGGTTCCAACACACGACGACGATTACCGGCACCTTGTGGAGACTCTCGACCGCCGCCCGCCCCGTGACCGAGCGCCCCGCCCCGTCGGTCAGCTGCGCCTTCGTCTGGGCACGCTCCTGATCGATGACCTCGAACGCCTCGATCATCTCGACCTGGATCTTCCGCCGGATCTCCGGATCCGTCACGACGATGAACTCCCACGGCTGCGTATTGCCCGAGCTGCAGGCCATCGTCGCCGCCTCGAGCATGTGGTCGATGATCGCCTTCGGCACCGGGCGATCCTCGAAGATGCGCGTCGCCCGCAGGCCGTAGATCGCTTCGAATACGGACATGTCCGACATCTCGATTCCTTTTTACGCGCGCCGGGATTGAGGCTAGAGCGCGTAGAGCCGGCGCGCGTTGCCCGACAGGATTGCGGCCCGCTGCCGCTCATTCAGGGTGTCCGTC
>JANNQH010000391.1:0-1736 GCA_031400655.1 Deltaproteobacteria bacterium
GAACGGGGCGAGCTCGCGCCCGATCGACTCGACCAGGGCCTCCCGGCTCGCGGCATAACAAGTTCGCGCGCGGCGGACGTGCCTCTCGAAATCGCCGCTCGCGAGATAGCGGGCGAGCGCCGCCTGCTCGAAGCCAGGCGACGCCCAATCCGCGAGCCATTTTGCGCTCCGGAACACGTCGAAGAGCGAGGGCGGCAACACGACGTAGGCGATCCGAAGGGCGGGCAGGAGCGTCTTCGAGAAGGTGCCGACGTAGAGCACCCGGCCTTCCTGATCGAGGCTCTTCAGCGCCGCGATCGCCCGTCCCGCATACCGAAACTCCGAGTCGTAGTCGTCTTCGAGGATGAAGGCGTTCGCACGCTCCGCCCAGGCCAGCAGCTCCTGACGGCGGGCGAGCGAGAGGACGGCTCCGGTCGGGAACTGGTGCGAAGGCGTCACGTAAGCGAGTCGGCAGCGATCGAGGCGCGCTTTCGAGACGCGCGAGAGATCGATCCCCTCGCCATCGATCGGGGCCCCGACGAGCCGCGCCCCCGCCGCTTCGAAGACACGCCGCGCGCCGAGATAATGCGGATCCTCGACGAGCACCGAATCCCCCGCGTCGACGAGCAGCCGCGTCGCGAGATCGAGCGCCTGCGCGAGCCCGCCCACGATCACGATCTCCTCCGCACGACACGCGACACCCCGGGCCCGCCCGAGGTAGCTCGCGACCTCCCGCCGCAGCTCGAGCGAGCCCGCCGGATCCGCATAATCGAAGCTCGACGCCGGCACGCTCCAGGCTGCTCGGGCCAGACAGCGCCGCCAGCTGTCGTAGGAGAGGCGCTCGAGATCGGGCACGCACGGCCGGAAGTCGTAGGGCAAGGCGTCGCGCAGCGCGCTCTCATCGTAGAGTCGCCGCGGAGCGCGCTCGGCGAGGGCGCGGCCGTGGCGCGAGAGCCGTGGACGGGGCGGCGGCTTCACAGCGGAGCGCAGCGGTCGCCCGCGCGCGCTCGAGCTTCGCGCCACGCCCTCCCCGCGCGTCGTGACCTGCGGTGCGACGAAGGTTCCCGCTCCGACGCGCGAGACGACATAACCCTCAGCGAGCAGCGGGTCGAAGGCGGCGACCACCGTGTTGCGCGAGATCCCGAGCTCCGCCGCAAGCGCGCGAGTCGTCGGCAGGCGTGTCCCCGCCGTCACCCGGCCCGACAGGATCGCCGTCCGGAGGGCGCGGTAGATCTGGTCGTAGAGCGCACCCTCGCCGTCGAGGGGCAGGTCACGGAGCGCGAAGGGGCGCTCGCTCGGGCGATGCTTTCGAGCCGGTCGGACCATGGGCTACCCCGGGCGGCGGCGGTGCGTAGGCGACACCCCCAATTGGTTCCTTGAAAATTATCTTGATTGGACCAAGCGAGAGTACCAATTCGACCTACGTTGTCGGCTGCGGGGCGGGCCCGGGCGGGCCGAACGCCTCGCTTGCGTGACCACCCGCCCACTGCGAGGCTCGAATCGCCATGACGAAGCTGATCACCCACCGCGCCTGCACGCTCTGCGAAGCCACCTGCGGCATCCGCGTCACGACCGAGGGACGGCGCGTCCTGCGGATCGAAGGCGACCCCGACGATCCGTTCTCGCGCGGCCATATCTGCCCCAAGGCCCACGCCCTCGGCGAGATCCAGGCCGACCCCGATCGCCTGAAGACGCCGATGCGCCGCACCGAAGCGGGCTTCGTCCCGATCGGTTGGGAGGAAGCCCTCGACCTCGCC
>JANNQH010000392.1:0-8041 GCA_031400655.1 Deltaproteobacteria bacterium
CATGCAAGAGCTCCAACGCGAGGGCAAGGTCCGCTTCCTCGGCATGTCGAGCGTGTTGCCCGATCTGCGGGACCACATCGCGATGGGCGTCTTCGACGTGTTCCAGATTCCGTATTCGGCGCTCCAGCCGGAACACGAAGACGTGATCCGCGAAGCGGCGCAGGCGGGGGCGGGGACGATCATCCGCGGCGGCGTCGCCCGCGGTGCGCCGGACATCGATCCGGCTCGAAAGGAATCGGTCGGCTTCTGGCAGAGCTTCGTCAAGAGCAAGCGCGATCTCTGGCAGGCTGCGAAGCTCGACGAGCTCGCGTCCGGCATGGGCAAGACCGAGTTCCTGCTCCGCTTCGTGCTCGCCCACGACGACCTGCATACGACGATCGTCGGGACCTCGAAGCCCGAGCATCTCGCCGCAAACATCGTGGCCGCCAGCAAGGGACCGGTCTCCGCGGACGTTCGACTGGAAGTGAAGAGGCGTCTCGCGGCGCTCGCGTAGCTCGCGGCCGCGCGCGTCATAAAGGATGACCAGATTGGATTTTCGGATGCGATGGATGAGGAGCGTTGGTTTCGCGCTGTGTTTGTTGCTTGCGTCGGGTCTCCGGCCGGGGCTCGCGTCCGCGGCGGCGGAATGGGGCGCGATCAAGATCGCCCACGAGATGATCGAGCCGGGTCAGGTGAAGAAGTTCACCTTCCTGGGCGAGCGCTCGTTCGAGGGGAGCTTCATCGACTTCGTAGTATTCGCGGCGCGGGGCAGGACGCCGGGGCCCACGCTCTGTGTGACCTCAGCCATCCACGGCGATGAAGTCAACAGTGTCGAGATCGCCCGGCGGAGCTTCGCGAGCGTCGATCCGGCGAAGCTCGTGGGCACGCTCATCGTGTTGCCGGCGATCAACTCGATGGGCTTCCGCACGGCGAACCGCTATCTGCCGGACCGGCGCGACCTCAATCGCTTCTTCCCGGGCGGTCGGAGCGGGAGCGTCGCGTCTCTGCTCGCCTATGCGGTCTTTTCAGGCGTCCTCCGCAATTGCACCCATCTGATCGATCTCCACACGGGCTCGAACCTGCGGACCAACATGCCCCAGATCCGCGTCGATCTGTCCCATCCCGTGGCCGCCGAGCTCGCGAAGAATTTCGGCGTGGGCATGATCATCGATGGAGCAGGGCCATCTGGGAGCCTGCGCCGCGAGGCGATGAAGGCCGGTATTCCGGCGATCATCTACGAGGCCGGACCTCCCCTCATCTTCGTGGAACGCGAGATCGAGGAGGGTGTCCGGGGCGTGCGCAACGTCCTGATCCACCTCGGCATGATCGCGTCGCGCGAGAAGCGGGAGCCCTCGAAGATGATCGCGCGCTCCGAGTGGCTCCGCGTGCCCGTCGGCGAAGGCGGCATCTATCTACCGGTCGTGAAGCTGGGAGACCGGGTGAAGCCGGGGCAGCTGCTTGCGACGGTCACGGATCCCGTGACCGATATCGTTCATCGGATCCAGGCCGAAGAAGCCGGACTCGTGATCGGGATGGCATTGCCGCAGATCGTTCTGTCGGGCTACGGCATCTTGCACATCGGCGAGTTCGCCAGCCCTTGAGCTCTCAGCCTTGAGCTCTCAGCCGTGATCGAGGGGCCACGGAGTCCCGCACGCGGACTGGACCGGAGTCATCCCGATGATCCTCGACATCTTCAACGAGCTCCAGAGCGCGGCGGATGTCCGCTCCCTCGACGCTCGCCAGCTGCTTGCCGATACCCTCGAGCAGGCGCGGCTCGCCGACGAGCTCGGCTACGGCTGCTGGTGGTCCGTCGAGCACCACACGTCGCCCGAGTTCAGCATGAGCTCGGCCCCGGACCTCTGGCTCGCCGTTCTCTCGCAGCACACGCGCCGCATCCGGCTGGGCACGGCGGGCATTCTCTCGCCCTTCGAGATCAACCACCCGGTCCGCGTCGCCGAGCGGGCCGGCTTCATCGACGTGCTGTCGGATGGGCGCCTCGAGCTGGGCCTCGCACGTTCGGGCGGTGCCGAGTGGGAGACCTTCGGCGTCGATCCGGCTACGACGACGGATTCCCTCGAAGAGGCGCTCCGCATGCTGCCGCGGATCTGGGCGCCCGGGGAATTCGAGTGGAAGAGCGAGCTCACGACGGTCCCGCCGCGGGAGTTCGTGCCGAAGCCGGTGCAGAGCCCGCATCCGCCGCTCTGGCAGACGGTCAGCACGCCGGTCTCGTCGGAGCGGGCAGGGCGCCTCGGCGTCGGGCTCCTCGCAGCGGCGCCGCTCGCGACGCTCGAGTACATCCGCGAGCAGATCGCGGCCTACGACCGCGGGCTCGCGGCTTGCGTGAATCCCGCCGGCGCGCGGATCAACGCCCAGCGTGCGGTCTTCGTGTTGGTCCACTGCGGCGAGACGCGGCGCGAGGTCGTCGAGTCCCGGGCCGCCGAAGCAGCGCTCTGGTTCATGAACGCGGCGCCCTACACCTTCCGTGTTGCCCGCGACAACTGGTTCAACATCGTCCGCGGCAGCGCCACGCAGAGCGCCGCCGGCAGTCCCGCCCTCGCAGGACCCGAGCGGCCGCCGACGCCCGAAGAGCTCGCGGATCCCAATCCCACGATCCGGCTGCTCCATCGCCAGCGCGCCGGCCTCCCGATCGATCCGGAGGAGGCGCTCGCGGCGGTCGAAGTGATTCCGACGGCGGTGATCGGCGACGTCGACCACTGTCGCCAGAAGCTGCGCGCGATCCAGGCGCTCGGCGTCGACCGGCTGCTGTGCTTGATGCAGTTCGGGCCGCTCCCCCAGCCCCGGGTCATGAGCAGTCTCCGCACGCTCGGCAAGGCGATCCTGCCCGAGCTCCACGGGGTGCCCGGAATCGGCGGGCATTCTCGCGCGTAGTCCGCCACATTCGGACTGCTCACGTCACATGATCCCCGCCCCCGCGATTCGAAAGGCCCCCCATGCCCAGCTCCCTCCGATGGATCTCCTTCGCCTGCGTTCTGTGGCTGGCCCAGGTGGGGGATGCGGCGGCGGCCTCGGTCTACGTCCGCTGGGAGGCCAATCGCGCGGAAGATCCGCTGCTGACCGATTTCTTCGACACGCCGCATGCCGCGAGCGCCGATCTCACGACCGGAAATTTCTCGGTCTTCACGACCGCTGCTTCGGTCGTGAACAGCTTCTCGACGGGATCGGGCATCTCCCAGCAGCTGACCTTCACGAACGGCAACGCCTTTCCCTTCACGATCTTCAAGGGCATGCTGACCGCGCACGTCGAGGGCGCGTATGCCGTCGTGCCACCCGGGCTAGGCTTGCAGACCGGAGTCGACGGCGGGGCGGACATGCTGGTGGCGACCTCCGGCGCGTCGGGCGCCACTTATCGCGCGCAGTTCTCGCATGTGCTCCGCAAGAACGGCGTTCCCGCGAGCGACGTGAATCAATTGACGCCGACCACGCAGGCGGGCGGCTCGGTCGTCGTGACGGAGTCGAGCTTCGATTTCGTGATCGTGGACCTGGCGATGCCGACCTTCACGCTGCTTCCGGGCCAGAGCTTCTCGCTCTCCTTCCAGGTCGACGCGAGCGTGCAGCGCAACTCGATCGCCGACTACTTCAGCACCGGGGGCGCGCAGCTGGCCTTCAACCTGCCCGCCGGCATCACGCTCGCGACCAATTCGTCCGGGCCGCTCGGCTGGGTCAAAGTGCCGGAGCCGGGCGTCGCGCCGATGCTAGCGGCGGGGGTGAGCGCGCTGGCCGCCCGGCGGCGGCGACGTCGGCAAGGCGTTCTCGCAGATCCGCGAGGATGATGAGCTTTCTCCGCTCGTCGGAGCGGCGGGGACCCCGCTTCCCGCATGCCTCCGCCGGCTCGCGGGCGCCGCGACCCGAGCCGTGTCGGCGGCGTGGGGTTCCTGCGGACCGGTGACCAGCCGGTGGCGGTCACCTATCGTTGAGCGCCCGTCCACGGTGCCCAGAGCCATGCTTCGCCGATTCGCCCTTCTCCTCCCCCGATTCTCGCTTCGCCGGACGGGCTTGCTCGTCGCGGTGCTGGCTTTGCTTGCGGCAGTGGGCGGCGCCTTCGTCTTCGGATCGATCGTCTGGTCGGGGCTGCCGGACGTGGGCAACCTCGATCGCTACCGACCACCGCTTCCGTCCGTGGTCGTCGATCGCAATGGGGTGCGGATCGGGCGCTTCGTCGAGGAGCGCCGGCAGCTGATCGCGCTGCAAGACATTCCCCCGCACGTGATCGACGCGATTCTCGCGGCCGAGGACGACGGCTTCTATCGCCATTCGGGCATCGACGTTGGCGGCATGCTGCGCGCCGCGGTCGCGAACATCAGGGCCGGGCGCATCGAGCAGGGCGCCAGCACGATCACGCAGCAGGTCGCGAAGAACATCTATTTGAATCCCGAGCGCACCTATATGCGCAAGCTCCGGGACGTTGCCCTCGCCCTCCAGATCGAGCTCACGCTCAGCAAGGACGAGATCCTCGAGATCTATCTAAACCAGATCTACTTCGGGAGCGGGGCCTACGGGATCGCCGAAGCCGCGATGACCTATTTTGGAAAGCCCGTCGGCTCGCTCTCGATCGCCGAGGCCGCCCTGATCGCGGGGCTCCCCCCGGCGCCCTCGCGGCGCTCGCCGCACCGCGATCCGCACACGGCGGAAGCGAATCGAAAAAGCGTGATCGCCCGCATGCGCGAGACCGGGCGGCTCTCGGCGACGGCGGCGACGGCGGCGCTGGCCGAAGTCGTCGAGGTGGTCGACCTCCCCGCGCCCGAGGCCTTCAGGGACTCTGCCTATTTCGTCGAGGAGGTGCGCCAGCAGATCTTCGACGAGCTCGGCAGCGAGCTCGTGCTGCGCGGCGGGCTCCGGATCGAGACGACACTCGACGCCCGCATGCAGCGAGAGGCGGTGGCGGCCGTGCGCGCGGGGCTCGATGCGATGCGCAGGGACGGCGTCCGGGACAGCAAGGGACGCGCGGCGGAAGGAGCGCTGGTGTCGCTCGACGTGAAGTCGGGCGACGTGCTGGCGATGGTCGGGGGCTACGATTTCGCGAAGAGCCGCTTCAACCGCGCCGTTCAGGCGAAGCGCCAGCCGGGCTCGGCGTTCAAGCCCTTCGCCTACGGCGCCGCGCTCGAGGCCGGCTATCCGGCGAACACGACGCTCTACGACTATCAAGTCGAGTTCCGGAATCGCAGCACCGGGAAATGGTGGCGGCCGAAGAACTACACGGGGGAGTTCCGCGGGCCAGTGAGCATGGTGGAGGCCTTCGCGCGCTCCCTCAATAATCCGACGATTCGACTCGTCAATGAAGTCGGCGTCGATCGCGTGATCGATTTCGCGCGCCGCGCCGGGATCCGCTCGAATCTCTCCCGTGATCTCGCGCTCGGGCTCGGAACGAACGAGGTGACGCTGCTCGAGCTCACGTCGGCCTACGGCACCTTTGCCCGCGGCGGGCGTGCCCGCGATCCGCGCATCGTTCGGAGGGTCGTCGACGCGGACGAGAAGGTCCTGCTCGAGGATCTGAAGGCGGCCGATCTGCCGCCGCGCAGATCGACGAAGCGGATCTCGTCCGTCGACGCCTACCTTACGACCTATCTGCTGCGGGAGGCGGTGCGGTCGTGGTACGGAACGGGTCACGGCGCCGCCCGGCTGGGACCCGGAATTGCCGGCAAGACCGGCTCGACCAATGAGAATCGCGATGCCTGGTTCATTGGGTACACGCCCGAAGTGGTGACGGGCGTCTGGGTCGGCCACGACGATCGCTCGCCGATGGCGCGCCACCGGACTGGCGCCGGCGCGGCGCTTCCGATCTGGACCGCCTTCATGGAACGCGTGCTCGACGGCGAGAAGCCCCGTGATTTCGCACTTCCCGATGGCCTGCGCTTTGCGGGCGTGAGCCCCGAGACCGGGGAATGGGTTCGCAGCAGCGTCCAGTATCCCGGCTGGGTTCCGGTGGCCGCTGATCGCGGGGTCCGACAAGCCCGCTTCGTCCCGCCCCCCATCACGCCGGAGGAGGCAGCGCTGTTTGGGATCGCGGCCGCGGGGGCGACCGGCGCTGCGCCGCAAGCAGCAGGTGCGGCCGGGGGGGGCGGCTCAGGGGTGCTCGGGGTCGAACCTGCGCTCGCGCCGGTCGGTGCGGGGCCCGCGGTCGAGTCAGTCGTATCGCCCGATCCGGTTCCCTGAAGCGCTCGTTCTACCAGGACACCCGTTTCTGGTTCGCCATCGCCGAGAGCGCGAGCGGCGACTTCGGCGCGTTGAGGCCGCCATCGACGTCGAGGATCGCGCCGGTGATGTACTGCGCGTCCGGGGAGCAGAGGAAGGTTGCGGCGGCGGCGATGTCGCGCGGCGTTCCGAGCCGCGCACCCGGCGTCCAGCGCAGCAGCTCGGCCTCCATCTCGGGCTGGGCCCGAAACAGGCCGTCCTCGAGCATCGACGTACGGATCGATCCGCTGCGGATCGCGTTCACGCGGATTTTCGGAGCGAACTCGAGGGCGAGCATGTTCGTGATCTGCTCGAGGGCGGCCTTGGCGGCGCCGTAGGCGACGCCGCCGAAGTCCGCGAGGATCGCCATGCCCGACGAGATATTGACGATCGCGCCGCCGTCGGTCTTCTGCATGTGGGGAAACGCGAAGCGCGAGAGATGGAGCGGCGCGATCGCGTTCAAGCGGAACACGTCGACGATCTCCTCGTCGGTCGATTGCAGCGTCGAGTAGGCGCCGCCCGCGCCGGCGTTGTTGGCGACGAGGTCGATGCGCCCGAATTCGTCGATCGTCTTCTGGACGAGGGCTCGCAGCTCGGCCTCGACTCGCGCGTCACACGGAATGGCGAGGGCCACACCGCCCGCAGCCCGGATCTCGCCCGCCACGTGCTCGATCTGATCCGCCGAGCGCGCGGCGCAGACGACGCGGGCGCCCGAGGCCGCCCAGCTGCGGGCGATCTCGCGCCCGATGCCCCGCCCCGCTCCCGTCACGATCGCGACCTTGCCCGAGAAATCGACCTGCATCGCCGTCCTTTCTTCGCCCCGCTCTTTATCTGACCGGGTTCGCCGGGGCGCCCCCGCTCGGGGAGATGAGTAGCACCGATCACGCGATCCCATCCCGAACCGGCGTGGCTCGGTGTGGTCCGGTGTAGTTGGTCGCCGCCCTGAGCGCGTGATAGGATGGACAGCCCACCGGAGGACTCCGCCATGTTAAGCGCGTGTCGTCTCTTTGTTGGACTTCTCGCCCTCGTCGCCTGCTCGCTCGGCTCGCTGTCTGCCAGGGCGGACGAGACCTGTCAGTCGCCCTATCTTCCGAAGATTGTCGGTCAAGAGGATTTTCTCTACATCTGGACGGTCGGGATCGAAGGCGTCGGCGACGGCTCCGACAAGCTCGTGACGATCGGCGTGAATCCCGCCCGCAAGGATTACGGAAAGGTGATCCACAGCGTCTCGGTCGGCGGACGTAACGAGGCGCACCATGCGGGCTTCACCGACGACCGCCGCTTTCTCTGGGCCGGCGGCCTCGATACCAGCCTGATCTTCGTCTTCGACGTGGGCAGCGATCCGGCGAAGCCGAAGCTCGTGCGGACGCTTCGCGACTTCGCGAAGCAGACCGGCTGGGTCGGTCCGCATACCTTCTACCCGATTCCCGGCCGCATGCTGATCACGGGCCTCTCGAACGCCGTCGATCAGGGTGGCCGAACGGGTTATGCGGAGTACAACAATGACGGCAGCCTGGTCCGCACGGTGCCGATGCCCGAGAACGCGAGCTACGGCTACGACCTGCGCATCAACGCGAATCTGAACCGCATGCTCTCGTCCTCGTTCGCCGGCCACCGCAACTACATGCGCAAGCTCTCGGAGCTGATGGCGGATCCCGAGGCGATGAAGAATTTCGGCAACACCATGGTGGTCTGGGATTTCCATGCACGGCGCCCTCTACAGGTTCTCGCGGTGCCCGGCGCGCCCCTCGAAGTGCGCTGGGCCCTCGCCCCCACCGCAGAGTACGCGTTCACCTCGACCGCGCTCACCTCGAAGCTCTGGGGCGTCTTCCGCAAGCAGGATGGAAGCTTCGAGGCGATGGAGATCGGCACG
>JANNQH010000393.1:0-1576 GCA_031400655.1 Deltaproteobacteria bacterium
GCGGCGTTCGATCGGATCTGCGTGCGCTGGCTCGGCGAGTCACCGGTCTCGTGGGTCTTCGCCCGTTCGGAGGGCGTCGAGTACAACGCGCCGCTCCTGCTCACGACCCGGGGCCGGCGTTCCGGCCAGCAACGCACGGTAGTGGTGCCGTATTTCGCGGCGGGTCGGGGCCGGCTCGCGATCGTCGGCTCGCGCGGGGGCCTGCCGACCGATCCGTACTGGGCCCTGAATCTGCGGGCCGAGCCGAACGCGACGGTCTTTCTGCGACGTAAGTCGGTGCGGGTAAGGGTCGCGCTCGCGGCCGGCGCCGAACGCGACCGGCTCTGGAGCTCGATCACCGCGCGCTCGCCCGTCTACCTGAGCTATCAGAAACGCGCGGCTGGCCACCGCGAGATTCCGGTCTTCGTGCTCAGCGCCCGCGACGGCTCAGCGCTCGATCGTTAGCGGTCGGCGACGACGATCTCGGCGCGGCTGAAGGCGAGCGCATCGTCGCGCTGGTAGCCCCACGGCAGCGCTCCGAGCTCGGCCATCAATACCCGCACGTAGGCGTCCTGGCGTCGCCGCGCTTCTTCGATCGGAACCCCGTGGTTCAGGATTGCGAAGTACACGATCCCCCGGCTCCGGGTCCGCAATGCACCCGCCAGCGCACACGCGCCGTAGTCGCCGAAGGTCCCCGTCTTGGCGACGACGACGCCCTGGCCGCCTGGGCCGGCGAGGCGTTTCTTCAAGGTGCCCTCGTCGACGCCGGCGACGGGCATCACGTTCGCGAGGTCGAGGCCGTGGCCCGCGAGCTCTTTCGCGAGCGCTCGTAGAATCGCGACCGCTACTCGGGGGCTCATGCGGTTGGCTGCGTGGGCGCCGGCGCCGTCGCCCAGCACGAGCTCGGCGCGATAGGCGGCCGGCAGGTCGGCGCGGACGCGCTCCTGGACGGCGACAATCCCGCCCGCCGCTTCCGCGAAGGGGGCAAAGATGTTATTCGAGTAGCCGTTCAGCGCCTTCAGCATATGGAGGAGGGGCTGGGAGCGGTGGGTCACCAGCAGGGCTTCGTCGCCGCGGGATGCGACGGCGGGCTTCGTGAAGGCAAGCTTCGGCGGCTTCACGCTGGGGTCTCCCGATTGCGCGCGGACGGCTTGCCAGGCGGCCGGTGCGACAGCGCCTTCGAGGGCCCGGCGCAGGCGGGGTACGAGCAATTCAGTCTTCCAGTTGAAGAGCAGATTTCCGCGCACGACGAGCTCGCCCTTGACCCGGCGCAGCCCGAGATCGCGGAGCGCTCGGGCAGCGAGCAGCGCGTTCTCGTCGACGAAATAGGGATCGCCCTCGGCGTCGATGACGAGCGGCCCCTGGAGCTCGCCCGACTCGATCGGTCCGCCGGCGAGGAAGCGCGTATCGAAGCGGTGATCGGGGCCGAGCTTGTGGAGCAGGGCCAGCGTCGTCGGGAGCTTCGAGACCGAGGCCGGGTGGACCGCGCGGGAGCCCGCTTGCGAGACGAGTACCTTGCCGTCCTCGCTCTCGACCTGCACGCCCTGACCCGCGCCGAGGAGCCTCTTTGCCTCGGCCGCGAGGTCGGCGGCGCGGG
>JANNQH010000394.1:0-2309 GCA_031400655.1 Deltaproteobacteria bacterium
GGAGACAAGCTATGCCGACCTACGAAGTCGAAATCAACGGCCGCAACTTCTTGCTGGAGGTCGACGGAGTTGCCAAGCGCGTTGGCTTCTACGTCCTCCGATACGTCGATGCGAAGTCTCCCCAGGAGGCGGCGCAAGCGGCAGTCCGGGCTATCCGGGAACACGAATCCCTGGCAACCGTCCTGAATGATCGTTCCGATCCTCCGACGATCTACGCAGAAGACATCATCGAGCTCTCCGAAGTACCGCAACCCGATGAAATTGAACTCGGCCTCTCGTTCTATCCCGAGGACGACGAATCGTAGAGCAGATGCTGCATAACAAGACGCCGCAGTCGATACGATCCACACTTCCCATTCTCAATCCGATCCCCTGATCGACTCCCAATGCGCGACAGACCAGATTGGCGCTCCATTCAGCGATATCGCGCCGAAGTCATCGACGCCGCATGACCACACGCTGCAGACGGACGTGAAACCAAGGCCATCGCCGCCCTGGTGTCGGCCGTTACATTCTCCTCGATACCATCTTGTGCGGACTCGCCGCCAGCAGGTGATCCGTCAGGCAACGCGAAGGAAATCCGACCATGGACATCAAGCTATTCGCGACCGTCTTTGCCACGGTCTTCGTTGCTGAACTCGGCGACAAGACGCAGCTCGCGACGCTTTTGTACGCGTCCGACGCTTCACATCCGAAATGGACAGTCTTCGCGGCCTCTGCGACGGCGTTGGTCATGACCACCGCGCTGGGCGTACTCGGCGGCTCCCTGATCGCCGAATACGTCAGTCCGAAACTCATTCGTTGGGTTGCCGGCTTCGGCTTCATCGTCGTCGGCGTCGCGGTTCTTTTTTCTCGCGATTAGCGCGGCGCACAGCAAGCCGCTGCAGCGGCCAAATTCACGTACTTCGCACGCTCGGACCTGATGTCTCCAGTCGCTCACTTTGCGCAGCGAAATCCGACGAACGCGCCCCGACCGGCAGGGTTGAACTGCAAACCGAACGAGGCGCGGGCGTGCGGCGGTCCGACATAGAAGGCTCCGCCGCGGACAACGGGCGAAGAGCTTCCCTCGCGGATCGAAGATGTCCATTCCCAGACGTTTCCGATCAGGTCGAGCGCGCCGTCGGGCGAGGCGCCCTCGGGCTTGCTCCCCACCTCGAACGTCGTATCTCCGAGTCCGCACGCGCTGCCGGATCCTTCGTCGATCACCGCGCGCCGGCAGTCGACCGGCTCGTTGCCCCAAGCATATTTGCGGCCGTCGCTACCCCGCGCAGCCTTCTCCCATTCCCATTCGGTCGGGAGGCGCGCGCTGCGCCAGGCGCAGTAGGCCGTGGCCTGATCCCAGTCGACGCAGTTCACGGGATGTCTTTCGCGCTCGCTCTCGCCCCAGTTGCAGCCCTCGCCTTGATCCGGCTCGCTGCACGCCTCGGCGTCGACGCAAGCTCGATACGCCGCGAGCGTGACCTCGGTTCGATCGATCGAGAAGGCCGGGAGCTCGCGCGGCCCGCCCGGCTTCTCGTCGGCGAGGCATTCGGAGTCGACCTCCTCGTTGCAGCCCGCGAAGAATTCGCCGGCCGGAACGAGGACCATGTCCTCGGGCTCCTGAGCGCCATGAACGATGCCGAGGCGGTAGAAGCCAATCAGCGCGATGACGACGAGGGCGGCCCCGAGCCAGTAAGACGGCGAGCTGTCTGAATCGTTGTTCACGGCCCTTCCCTCCCCCTCGACGCGACCTGCGCCATGCCGAGCTCCGCGGGTGTATCGATGTCTCGGAGGATCGCGTCATCGTCGAGCTCGACCGTACAGACGTGGGCCTCATTCGCGTCGAGGATCGAGCGACCGCCTTGATCGCCGGTGAGGCGCGCGAGGGCGGAGAAATGAAGCGCGCCGAAGAGGACGGGATGGCCCCGATGGCTGCGATGGGTCGGGATGACGATGCGGGCGGGATCGATCCCGCCGCTCCCCGCGTGCGCGGCCTCGATCACGCGGTCGACATGCTGCGCGCGAAGGCCCGGCAGGTCGCCGACGCAGACGAGCACGGCCTCGGGCGTCGGGTCGAGCGCGAGAATCTCCCGAGCGCCGTGGGCGAGCGAGCTTCCCATGCCCTCGGCCCAGGTTTCGTGACGGACGAATCGGCAGGCTCGTTGGCCTAACGCGGATCGCACGCGATCCCCCTCGAAGCCCGTCACGACCAGGACCGGCTCGATGCCGGCCTCGAGCAACGCATCGACAGGTCCCGCGACGAGGGGCCGGCCCGCGATCTGCTCGACGAGCTTGTTGCGCGCGGGGCCCATGCGCGAGGAGTTGCCGGC
>JANNQH010000395.1:0-1598 GCA_031400655.1 Deltaproteobacteria bacterium
CTCGAAATGCATCTGGCGCCGATTGAGCGAGATGCGGCGATTCATGTAGTCATAGCTCTGCAGGTAGCGATTCCACAGCATCACGTTCGCGAAGCGGCATGCCGGCAGCCTGCCCCGCATGACGAGCGCTTCGTCGGGGGCGATCGCGTAGGGCGCCATCGTGTAGGCGGCGTCCGCCGCGGCGTAGGCGAGCTGCCCGGGCTTGCGCGGCGGGTTGAAGACGTTGGGCTTCGTCGAGACCCAGGCGGGTATCGGGTCGGGCTTCGGGGCGTCGAGCGTCCGCAGGCGGACGTAGGTCTCGATCCGCCGGATCGCGGCCGCGATTCCGGCGTCGTCGGGCGGAGACGGCGGCGGCTGGGATTCGAGGCATTCGATCTCCATCGGCACGTGAAGCAGCGGGTCGGTCGCCGCGGAACGAACGTTTTCGAAATAATGTCGCGTACTGATGCGCGAGACGTCGTCGGGCAATTCGATCCAGTTGCTTTCGCGCGGCGGCCCGCCGAGGACGACCTCGAAGCGGCCGTCCGCACCGATGTCGTACCGGGTGTCGTTGATGACGCCCGCGATCCGCGACGCATAACCACCGGGCTTGCCACCTGCTTCGATCGTGATGGACGAGTAGACAGCCCCCACCTGATTCGAGCGCAAGCGATAGCTCCGGCCAGGGGCCAGCGGTGTCGAGTAGTAGATCGCGTCCGCGTTGTCGCCGTTCGTCTTGCGGACGGGCGAGACCTGGTGCTGGGCGAGCGGGTGGGTCGGATGGGACTCGAGCTCGACGAGCAGGGCCTGCTCGAGGACATGGAGCAGGTGGCGGTGTCCCTCGGCGACGTCCTGCACGCTCGTCACCTGGAAGGCCTCGGTCAGCGATTCGTTTCGGACGCGATCGAGGCTTGCGAGGAGCTCGTCGAAGGCCTGGCCGGCCGCGCCGAAGCTGCGCGGGTCGGCGGCGTTTATCGGGGCGGTCATCGGCGCGGCTGTGGTCGGCGCGGAGGGGCGCGCCGCGGAATCCCCTGCGTAGCCGAGCATCGGTGCGATCGCTGCGGCGCCGAGGGCTTGCAGGAATCTCCGTCGCTCGAGGGACTCGCCGGCAGCATGGCCAGGGTCGCGAGAATCTTGCATGGGACCTCTCGAGGGGATCAGGACGCTTCTTCGCCGATCACGATAACCGAACTCGAGTGGCGTTGGACGCCGATCCGCTAGAGTCGTCGCGCGCCATCGGACGCGCGCCCGATCGACAAATCAGGAGAGAACGACATGGTGGGATACACGACCTTCGGCACGAACGATCTGCCCCGCGCGCTGACCTTCTTCGACGCACTGCTCGGCGAATTCGGCGCCAAGCAGCTGATGAACAACGGCCGCATCGTGATCTACGGCAAGGAGTTCGGCAACGGCATGTTCGCCATCTGCACGCCGTTCAACAAGGAGAAGGCGACGCCCGGCAACGGGGTGATGATCGCGCTCAACATGGGAACGACGGAAGCGGTCGACAAGCTCCACGCCAAGGCGCTCGCCCTCGGCGCCAAGGACGACGGCGCACCGGGCCAGCGCGGCACGGGCTTCTACGGCGCCTACTTCCGCGATTTCGACGGCAACAA
>JANNQH010000396.1:0-8103 GCA_031400655.1 Deltaproteobacteria bacterium
AGCCGCTGGAAAGCCCGTCGCACTCGAGCGCTTCGGGAAATCGCGGCTTGCGCAATCCCGACACGATGCACGCCGCCACGACGCCGGACAATAGGATACGAACGAGCTTCGATCGGGTGCGCTGCCACGCAAGCAGCACGACCATCAGCGTGATCGCCCCCGGCACCACCGCATATCGACCGGCGGGAATCCCATCGAACGCAAGAAAGGCGATCGCCCCCACCATCGTGAGCCAGGCCCAATAGCAGCGAAGCTCGATCGACATGAGCCAGCCGAAGGGGCTCCGATCGGGTCGAAGCGGCGTGTGGCGCGCGGAGCGAATGAGGACGGCGGATGCGATCGCCAGCGTGACGAGCGAGAGCGCCAGCCATCGATTCATGTCCGAGGGCTCCCCCATGACGGCCCGTTGGCCGAACATCGGGAGGACGATCGACTCGCGGATTCCGTTGAGGATCGCGTCGTCGCTCGTGCCCAACGGGCCTCGCTTCTCATTGACGAGATCGAGACCGAAGCGTTTGTACAGCACGATGCCGTGCTGGATCGAGAAGGCGACCGCGAGGGCCGCCGATTGCCGCAGGCGCCAGGCGTCACGCTCCGCAATCGCGACGAGCAGGAAGATCGGCAGGAGGAAGATCGAATACGCTCCAGACAGGCCCGTCAGGATCAGGGTCGAGACCAGGGCCCAGCTCTTCGATTTGCTCGCCTGGGTCGCGGAAGCGACGAGGACGACGGCGCTCAGGACGCCCAGGTGCATCTGCGAGCTGATCGTATTGAGCCAGGCGAAGCCCTGTCCCGACGTGGTGGCGGTCAGCAGCACGCTGGCGGCGACGTAACGGTTGGACCTCGACAGCGGAAAATCAAAGCGCAGGAACAGCACCGCCAGAAAGGGCGAGATCTGCAGCAGCAGGGCCAGCAAGGTCGTCGCGAGCGGGGCGAGCTCGAGCGGCAGGAGTCGCACGCCGAGGGTCGCTCCCAGATTCGCTGGCCAGGAGAAATAGCCCGCACGCCAATAGATGAACGCGAGCGACTCCCCGACGTCGAGCCGCGTCGCCGCCGAGACGAAGGCCGACTCCTCCGCCCAGAAGCGGGGGGCGATCAGGAGATTGGGTGCGCGCAGTGAAAGCCAGGCCACGCCAGCGAGCACGACGCCTATCGTGGGCCAGGCGGGTTCGCGCTCCCCCGTTTTTGCGTCGGTGATCAAGCAGGATTCCTTTGCTGCGGCGCTTGCTACGCTGAAAGAGGCTGAAGAATCACGCGGCCCCGTGCCACGTTCAAGGGACGAATGAGGACAAGCTGTTGATGGACCGATCCCTGCTCGATCTGGCGCTGCGCCTCAGGGTGCTGCGGCGGACGAATCGTCTCGAGGCCTACGACGAGAGACTTCCGGTGGCGAAGGAAGTCCAGGAGGAGAAGCTTCGCGGCTTCGTCCATTCGTTCAAATGGTTCGCGTCGGCGCTCGGGCACATGCCCAACAAGCGCTGGACGATCCTGGAAGCGGGACATGGGAACAACGGCTACGCGCGGTTCTACGCAAAGCTGTTCGAGGAGGTCTACGGAGTCGATCTCAAGGATTATTCGGCTTATCACCCGGGCGTGAAATCCCTGGTCGCTGATCTGACGGAGTGGGTTCCGCTCCCGACCGGCTCCGTCGATCTGGTCGTATCGCATTCGGTCCTCGAGCACGTCGCCGGCGTCGACGCCGCACTCCGATCTCTCGACCGCGTACTGAAGCTCGGAGGGTACGTCTACATCACCGTCTACGGACTCTATTTGAGCGCGGAGGGGGCCCACGTCAGAACCCCTGATCTGCAATACAAGAACTGGGAGCACCTCGACCCCGAGTCGCCCTATTTCCTGCTCGAGTCGTCTCCCAATACGAAGTCTTCCAAGGCGGGTCATCTGAACGGATTCCGATTTGCCGACTTCCTGAGCGCATTCGGGCGAGTTCCCTGGGACATCCTGAAGGTCACGCGATCGTATGATGACAGGCCGATTCCAGCCTTCGTCGACCTGGAGCGATTCGACGAGCTCGACCTGCGAACCCGGGGATTCAAGCTCCTGGCGCGCAAGACGCGAGAGGTCTGACGGCTGCTGCTACGCTGCGCGCCGATGTCGATCCCGCGTTCCGATTCCATGCTCCCGACCGTCGCTCTCCGGGCCCGCGATGCGCGCCGTGTCAGTGCCGGGCATCCGTGGGTCTTCGACAGTGCGGTGGCCTCGGAATCACCCGGGATCGAAGACGGCGCGATCGTGCGCGTCGAGGATGCTTCGCACCATCTGCTCGGGGTCGGGCCCTACAACTCGAAGTCACGGATCCGCGTTCGGCTGCTCGCCCGCGAGCCCGTCGCGATCGACGCGTCGTTCTTCGAGCGCCGGATCCGGGGGGCGCTTGCGCTGCGCGAGCGGTTCCTGCCGGAGGCCACGTCCTATCGCGTGGTCAACTCCGAGAGCGACTTCCTGAGCGGGCTGATCGTCGACCGCTACGAGGACGTGCTGGTGCTCCAGATCGCGTCACTCGGACTGGATCGGCGCAAGCGGGAAATCGTCGAGGCGCTCGAGAAGGTCTTCGCACCGCGCGCCATTCTCGAGCGCAGTGACGGTGCCTCTCGCCGCTTCGAGGGGCTCGAGCTCGCGAACGGGCTGCTCGCGGGTCGGCTCGGCGCCAATGCGGGCTCGGCGGGGGAAGATGTCGGGCTGGATTCGAATCGCCTCGAGGTCCGGCTCTCGGGTCTGCGCTTCGAAGTCGACCTCGAGGCGGGTCACAAGACGGGTCTCTATCTCGATCAGCAGCTGAACTATCAAGCGGTGTCGCGATTTGCGAAGGGGGCCCGGGTCCTCGACTGCTTCAGCTTTCTCGGAGGATTCGGGCTGCACGCGGCCCGGGCCGGTGCGCGCCATGTCCGGATGCTCGACCAGAGCAAGGAGGCGGTGGCGGCGTCGCTCCGAAACGCCGAGGCGAATGGCTTCGCCGACCGCTGTGAGGCGGAGGTCGCGAACGTCTTCGACTGGCTGAAGCTGAAGAGCCGAACGGAAGCTCGGGAGGATCAGCGCTACGACCTGATCGTTCTCGATCCGCCTTCCTTCACCCGCAGCCGCAGCTCCGTCCCCGACGCGCTCCGCGGGTACAAGGAGATCCATCTGCGCGCTCTGCGGTTGCTCGCGCCGGGCGGTGTGCTCGCGACGTTCTGCTGCTCGCATCACGTCGACACGAAGAGCTTCCAGGACGTGATCCAGGGGGCGGCGGCGGACGCTCGGGTCGTGCTGCGCCGGGTCGCGAGCTATTCGCAGGCGCCGGATCACCCAGTCATTCCGGTGATTCCCGAGACCGAGTACCTGAAGGGCTTCGCGTTTGAAATCGTCGACGAGTCGCGTTGAGGGGGACGTCATGTCGCGAAGATTCTGGTCCCTGGTCGTGCTCGGGCTGGCGTTGTTCGGCCTCTGGAGCTGTCGCGGGCCGATCGCGCTGCGGGTGATGGAGCGCGGGCTCGCGCGCAGCATGGCGGCGGATCCGATCGCGGAGCTTCCCGACGGTCTGCATGTGCTCTTGTGCGGCGCGGGGGGGCCGCTGCCCGATCCCGTGCGCTCGGGGCCGTGTGTCGCCGTCATCGCGGGCAAGACGATGGTCGTCGTCGACGCGGGGTCGGGCGGCGCACGCAATCTCCAGCGCATGGGCTTCGTCCCGGGCCGGGTCGCGGCCGTCTTCTTGACACATTTCCATTCCGACCACATCGACGGTCTCGGCGAGCTCGCCATGCTGCGCTGGACCGGCGGCACCCATACTGAGCCGCTCCCCGTTCACGGTCCCGATGGGGTCGAGGAGGTCGTGGCCGGCTTCGCGCAGGCGTACCGGCAGGATGCGGGCTACCGCGTCGCACACCACGGGGAGGCGACGGTGCCGCCGACCGGCGCCGGCATGCGTGCGCTGCCGTTCGCGCTGCCCGCGCCGGGTGAGGCGCCGGTCGTGTGGGAATCGGATGGACTCGTGGTGCGCGCCTTCGCCGTCGACCACGCGCCCGTTTCTCCCGCGGTCGGCTACCGCTTCGACTACAAGGGCCGTTCGGTCGTCGTGAGTGGTGACACAAAGAAATCCACCAATCTCGCGGCCCAGGCGACGGGTGTCGATCTACTCGTCCATGAAGCGCTGTCGCCCAGGCTCGTCGGACGCCTGAACGCGGCCGCCACGGCCGCCGGGCGCGCGAGTATCGCGAAGATCACGACCGATATTCCCGACTATCACACGAGCCCGGTCGAGGCGGCCGAGATCGCCGAGGCCGTGGGCGCGCGGCATCTGCTCTTCTACCACGTGGTGCCGCCGCTCCCGCTGCCCGGTCTCGATCAGGTCTTTCTCGAGGGCGTGTCGGAGGCCTACGACGGCGGCGTCACCCTCGGCCGCGACGGGACACTCATCTCACTCGAACAGGGCGGGGACCTCGTCGCCGTTTCGAGCCGCTGATGCGGGGTCGGCGCATCGTTTCGCGGCTGCTCGCGCTCGGCTTCGGGCTGCTGCTCAGCGAAATCCTCCTCCGGCTCGCAGGCTTCGCCTATCCGGCCTGGGATCGGCCGACGGCCGGACTCGGCGAGTGGGGCGTCCCGCATGCCAGGGGTTGGGCCGTCGGTGAAGCGCGGCAATATGTCGAGCTCAACGCCGAGGGGGCGCGCGACGTCGACCACGCGGTGGCGAAGCCAGCCGGCGTGCATCGCGTCGTCGTGCTCGGCGATTCGTATGCGGCGGCCTTCGAGGTCGAGCGCAAGGAGGCCTTCTGGGCCGTGATGGGTGAAGGGCTCGCGGCGTGTCCCGCGCTCGCCGGGCGTTCCGTCGAAGTCATCAACCTGTCGAAGCGGGGCTTCGGAACGGCGGAAGAGCTGCTCGTCTGGCGTAAGCTCGGCCTGAAATATTCGCCCGACCAGGTCGTCCTCGCGTTCTACACCGGCAACGATTTCCGAAATAACAGCCCGGACCTCAAGGCGTCCGGGCGCCCGTTCTTCCGGCTCGAGGGCGATGCCCTCGTGCTCGACGAGTCGTACGCCGAGGATCCCGCCTTTGTGCGCTGGGTCGGGTGGCCGGGGGATCTGTGGTACGGGCTCGTGCGCCACTCACGCAGCGTGCAGATCGTGCGCCACCTGCGCCGCCAGCTGAAGGCGCTTCGCGAGGCGCGCAAGGAGCGTGAGGCGGCCGCTGGCGGGGAGATCGGTGTCGACGACCAGATCTATCTCGAGCCCCGCGATCCCGCCTGGCAGTCGGCCTGGCAGATCAGCGAGCGGCTCGTCCTCGAGCTGCGGGACGAGAGCGAGGCCGCGGGCGCGCGCTTTCTGCTGATGACGCTTTCGACCGCGAACCAGGCGCATCCCGACGCGGACGTTCGGCGTGCGTACACCGAGCGGCTCGGGGTTCCGGATCTCTTTTATCCCGAGCGGCGCTTCGAGGCATTCGCCCGCGAGCACGACCTCGCGTGGCTGGGCGTCGCCCCCGAGCTGCTGCGGGAGTCGCAGGCGGCGGGCCAGTGTGTGCACGGCTCTCCGGGACCCTGGGAATGCCAGGGTCACTGGAACGCCCTCGGTCACCGCCTCGCCGGACAGGCGCTCGCTCGCTCGCTTTGTGCGCAGCTCACGATGCCCGGTCCTGGCAGCTCGCCTCAGGCGACCTCGCGCAGCCCTGCATCGATCGACACCGCGAGCCGCCCGTAGAGAGAGATCTTGACGCTCTCGAGGATCGCATACGAGACGAGCGCGAAGATCGTCGACGAGAGCGCCATCGCCATCCCGCCGAGCTGCAGGGCCCCGTCCGAGACCTGCATCGAGTACAGACGGATCGCCAGGCCGCTGACGGTGCCGATGAATCCGATCGGCGGGAGCAGATTCGAGTACATCGAGATCGGCTCGGCATAGCTCGATTCGTATTCGCTGACGACGAGCTGCTTGGCGGCGTCGCGGATGAAGGCCTCGGGCTCGGCCGATCCCGTCGAAGCCGGCGATTGCCGGATCTCGCGGACCAGCTCCGCGATGCGGTTGCCCGCTCCGGACTCTTCCTGTCGCCCACCCCGCGGCGAGCGCGTGATGGCGCGAGCCCGCCAGCAGAGGATCGTGCCCTTCGTGAGCGGCGAGGACACCGCGAGCAGCGACAGCACGGACACCGCGACCGCCATCCGCGCTTCACCGCTGATCAGGCTGGCCAAAGTCGAAAAGAACGAGGACTCCATCTTCAGATCTCTCCCGTTTGTCGGCGCAAGAGCGCGATGCCCTGCTCGAGGGTGACCGCTTCTCCGGTCGGATAGAGGACCAGCATGCTCGTCAGCGAGGCGAAGTCCCGCTCGAGGCGATCGATCGTCTGGCGCACCGCCCGGCGATCGTCGAGCTCGTGCATCAGGATGCCCTTCGAGAGCAGCAGCTCGGCCCGGAAGGAACGGAGCTCGGGGTGGAAATGCGAATCGTCGCTGTCGACCAGGCTGTCGACCCGCGTCGCGAGGTAGGGCCGGACGAAGAGCTCGAAGCGATCGATGCCCTCGCTCTTGCCGTGGCGGCGCAGCTGCTCGAGGGTCTGGCGAAAGCTCGCCAGATCGCGTCGCAGTCTCCGCATCGAGTACTTCTGCTGGGCGAGGGCCTCGCCGGTCAGCTGGCTCTCGACGGCCTCGCGGCCCGAGAAGCGATCGAAGTAGGCGGTCTGATCGCCCTTCGAGAGCGTGCAGCCGGAGCTGGTCACGAGCGACGCCAGCAGGATCGCGGACTGCAACCACGCGACGCGCGCGCTTGCCGGCGCGGACGGCTTCCCGTTCGGCTTCCTGTTGAAGTGGTTCATCGATCTCATCGGTCTCGTCCTCCGATCATGGCCTGGAGTTCCTGGTCGGTCGTGGTGCTCTTCTCCGACGCGGTCGCCGGCGCAGGAACGCTGCCCGCGACTTCCTCGGCGAGCCGCCGCAGCAGGGCGTGGACCGGATGATCCCGCTGCACGGCGAGCTCGCGGATCAGCCCCTCGTGGCCGAGGGTCGCCTTGAAGATCGGCAGCGCCTCCTCGATCGCTTCGAAGCGGGCGTCGAGGCGATCACCCTGCAAGTCGAGGCGGTCGAGATCCCGGGCGATCCGTTCGATCTCGTAGCTCTCGGCCGTTCGGCCCGCGGCGGCGACTTCAGGCGGGGCCGGTCGCGCGTTCTCACCCGAGGCTTCGGTGGCGAGGCGGTGTGCGAGGCGGCGCTTGTCGTTCAGGGAATCGCGCTCGCTGCGGTTCTCCGCGATCGAGCGGGCGATCGTCTCGCGCTCCTTCGCGATGCGGGCGAACTCCGCCTCGAGGGCGCCGATCTTCGTCTCGTCCGCGAATCCGAAGTAGACGAGACTGCGATCGTTGGCGAACGCACGCCGGAAGCTCTCGAGCACGGGCGCTTGCGCCAGGCGATTCGCGATCCAGCGGTCGAGATGGCGCGAGTGGACGACCCGGCCCGCGAGGGGCTGCGCCACGGCGAGGAAATCGGCCTCGCGACCCGAGCGCTGGAGCGCCACGGCGAGGGTGCCCCAGAGCGCGCGGTCGAAGGGGAAGTAGGCGAGGGCGCGCTGGTACTGGGCGATGGCTTCGGCGACCTGCTCGGGCGAGGCATCCCCGGCCGAGAAGAAGAGCACGCCGTCGCCGATGCCGCGGGCCGCCTGATAGGGCCGAAATAGGCCGAGTCGGGGAGCGACTCGCCGGTCGCGTCGCCCGAGAAGCGTTCGAAGGCGTGGAGATAGCGCGAGTAGTGGTTGATCGCGTGCACGATCGACTCGTCGTCGATCTGACCGGCCTCGTTCTCGTGCGCCGTGTAGTAGCGCGCGGCGTTGAAGCTCGCGTCCTGGATCTCGGCCCACAGGCCCTGCATGGCCGCGACGTAGGCGTCGCGTCCCTGGTCGAGATAGCCGAGGCGCTCCCAGCCGCCGGTGCGCGCCGCGTGAAGGGCCTCGTAGAGCTCGATGCCCCGATCGAGGCTGAAGGGGATGTCGATCTCGACGGCCTTGCCGGTCCGCTCGCCGGTGGCGAAGACCTCGCTCTGCTGGCGCAGGGCACGGGTGTAGATCGCGACCTGGCCCTGCAGCGTGGAGGCAAAGCGCATGGCGCGTTGATAGGCGGCCACGGAATCGCGAATC
>JANNQH010000397.1:0-16556 GCA_031400655.1 Deltaproteobacteria bacterium
CTTCGACGAGCTCGAGCTTCTCGGCTCGAGACAGCTTGAAGAGTTCCTGGCGAAGGGCGTTCGATGTCATCGCGAGAGTCTGCCGCTGGACCCGAAATGGAGCAAGCCCGAGGCTTGTTGCGCACGACGAAGCGAGAAGCAGCCCATCCGAGATCCGGCCCTCCGAGTCCTGGTGATCTCGAAACCCGACATGTCGAGGGCGGCATTCATCCTCCCTCCCGGTCGGCATTTCTCTCCCCCGACTATTCACCGGGTGCGGCGCATCCCTCAGCCGCCCAGACCAGCGACAGCGTCTCGATCGAAAGGTCGCTCTTGGTGGCGCTGATGCGGAGCGTCTCGAGCGCCGCCGAATGGACGTCCGCCGCTTTCTCGACAGCTTCGAGCTCCTTCTTCAGCTCAGCCTCTAGCTCGGCGAGTTGCTGCTGAACGGTCTCGACGCGATCTTCTGCCCGGCCGATGTCCGCGCGCTCCTGCGCCGCCCGACTCGCCCCACGAATCGTGCTCGCCGCGCGGTGGACGTTCGTCGCACTCGCGAGCTTGCGGCCGAAGAGGGCCCCGATCAGGCTCGCGCCGAGCGAGACCGCCGCCTGATTGCGCCGGTCCGCGTACTGCTCGGTCTCGCGCTCGACCCGCTCGTTCGCCCGGGCGATGCGCTCTTGCAGCGCAGCGAGCTTCGGCGCGTATTTCTGGCGCAGCTTCTCGAGCTTGAAGTCGCGCTCTTCGCGAACGAGGTCGGCGATGCGGCCGCGGAAGGTGCCCTCTTCCTCGCCCAGGGTCGAGACGAGCTTGGGACTTTTCGAGCGAAGGAGCGTCAGCGGATGGTCGCGGTAGACCACGGTCGCGAGCTGCTTCGACCACTGCGCATAGCTCGCCTTGCGCTCGGCCGCGGCCGGAAGCCCCGTGAAGCGGGCCCGGGGATCCGGCTCGGACTCGAGCTCGGGCACGCTCGCCAGCGTTTGCGCCCCCTCCCAGGGAGACCCGTCGAGCGATTCTGTGAGCGGAGCGAAGAGCACGCGCTTCGTCCAGGAGTCGACGCCCGCCTGGGCGTTCGAATAATGCACGGTGGCTACGCCGAGGAGTGCCGGCCGGTAGACCAGTCGCTCCGGCGCAGCGACGGCGCCGGTGATCGGCAGGAAGCGTTCGTTCGCTTCTACGGGGAGGAGCGGTCGCGGGCTCGCTGATGCGGTCGTGACGGGCGGCGCGACGGGCGCCAACGCCGGCGCCGGTGCGCCGCCTGCCTTGGGCGCGTTCGCGGCGTTGGCCGAGGCTGTAGCACTGGCTGCGGCTGCGGGATGGGCCAGCCGCTTGATCTGTGCGCGCGAAAGCGGTCCGGCGAGATAGGAGAGGGTCCAGCGCGTGCGCATGAGGACGGGCGCGTCTTCGTGGACGTTGTTCATGAGGAAGACGCGCTTGTCGAGGCCCGCGAGCGTCTTCTCCAGGGTCGCGCGATCGAAGCCGACTCGGCCGCCCGTCGCCACGCCCTCGAGTCCATCGAGCACCCGCGCCTTGTCGCGCTCGGTCTGCAGTCGGCCGAGAAACCAGGTGCCGCAATTCGAGAGACCCTTGTAGTCGAGGTCGACGGGGTTCTGGGTCGAGAGCACGCAGCCGAGGCCGAAGGCGCGGGCCTGCTTCAGCAGCGTCAGCATCGGGAGCTTGCTCGGCGGATTCGCGGTCGGTGGGAAGTAGCCGAATACTTCGTCCATGTAGAGGAGGGCGCGCAGCGATTGGCTGCCCGACTGGGTCCGCATCCAGGCGACGAGCTGGCCCAACAAGAGCGTCACGACAAACATGCGTTCCGCATCCGAGAGATGAGCGATCGAAACGATCGACAGTCGCGGGCGTCCATCGGGCGCTCGCAGCATGCGCGTGATGTCGAGGGGCTCGCCCTCGAGCCAGGCGGCGAAGCCCGGCGAGGCGAGCAGATTGTTGATGCGCATCGCGAGGGCACCGCGCTCGGCGGCGGGAAAGAAGGTCTCGAGCTCGAAGACGCCGACGCGCTCGATCGGCGGCTTCTGGATCTGGTGGATCAGACTCGCGAGATCGAGATTGCGGCCCTCGCGCCAGGCGCGCTCGACGAGGTTCGAGAGCAGGATGTGCTCGCGGCTCTGGATCGGATCGGCATCTGCGCCAACGAGGCCGACGAGGCCGAGCAGCCCGGAGACCGACGACTGCACCCGCTCGCGCAGCGCCTCGCCGTCTTCGACGACCGCGGCGTCCGGCGCGTCGAGGGCGCGCAGGATCGAGAGCGGAACGCCTGCCGTGCTGCCGGGGGTATAGAGGACGCGCTCGGCGGCGGCGGCGAGCTTCGCGATGCGCTCGGGCGCCTGGCCGGAGGAGGCGAGGCCCTGGCGCCAGAGCTCGGCCTGCCCCGCAGCGAAGGCGTCGGGGGTCTCGCCCGCTCGCGCCGCCGCGCCTTCGTCGATCCAGGGCTGAAAATCGCGGGCGGCGAGCTCGGGAAACGTCAGCAGCAGATTGCCGAGATCGCCCTTCGGATCGATCGCGATGACAGGCACACCGTCGATCAGCGCTTCTTCGATCAAGTCGATCCCGAGACCGGTCTTGCCGCTGCCCGTCATGCCGACGATCACGGCATGGGTCGTGAGATCCTTCGCATCGTAGAGCAGCGGCTCATCCCGGTCCTTGCCCGTCGCCGGATCGACGGGACGGCCGAGGTAGAAGGCGCCGAGCTTCTCGTAGTCGTCGGTCTGCACGCGCGGAATCCCTCGCCGCCTCTCGCAGGCGTTAGCGGGTGATCCCGAAACGCTCGAGCTTGAAGAAGCGGATCGCATTGCCCCGGAGCAGGGCGTAGATCTCGTCGTCGTCGAGACCCGCCTTCGCGCAGATCTCCGTGGCGACCTTCGCTGTATGAGGGAAGGTCGAGTCGGCATGGGGGTAATCGGTTTCGAAAGCGATCCGCTGCATGCCGATGCGGTCGCGATTGGCGAGCCCCGTCTCGTCGTCGAAGATGCAGCCGAGCACGCGGTCTCCGAGGTAGGACGTGGGCGGGTTCTTCAGGTGGGAGCCGAAGCTGTTGTCGATGCGCTCGTGCCAGAGCTTGTCCATCCGCTCGAGCACGTAGGGCATCCAGCCGACCTGACCCTCGGAGTAGGCGATCGCAAGGCGGGGGAAGCGCTCGAGGGTCCCCGAGAAGACGAAGTCGATCAGCGAGCCCATCGCGTTCTGGAACGTGAGCGTCGAGCTCACGATAAAGGGCGCGTCGGGAGTCGTCTGGGGCATGCGCGAGGACGAGCCGATGTGCATGCAGACGACGGTCTCGGTCTCCTCGCAGGCGCGGAAGAAGGGATCCCAATAGCGCGAGTGGACCGAGGGCAGGCCCAGCGGATGCGGGTTCTCCGAGAAGGCGACGGCGTGACAACCCTTCGCAGCCGTGCGATGGATCTCCTTCACGGCGAGCTCCACGTCCCAGAGCGGGATGATCGAGAGCGGGATCAGGCGCCCGCGCCCTTCGCCCGCGCACCACTCGTCGATGATCCAATCGTTGTACGCCCGCACGCACAGCAGCGACAGCTCCTTGTCCTTGCGCTCCATGAAGGTCTGGCCGCAGAAACGCGGGAGCGTGTTTGGAAAGCAGATCGACGCGTCCATGTGGTTCGCGTCCATGTCCGCGAGGCGTTCCTTCTGCTTCCAGCAGCCGGGCCGGATCTCGTCGAAGGTGGTGACACCGAAGGCGAGATCTCCGAGACCGACCGCGGCGGAGAGCCGCGAGAAGGGCGAGACGAGATCGTCGTAGTACCAGATGTCGCCCCACTCACCGTCTGCGTCGCGGTTCCAGGTGAGTCCGAGCGGTCCTCCGAACTTCCCCCGCTCACGCACGATCCGCGGCCCGCGCTCCCGAAGATTCGCCGGCAGCCGGTTCGACCAGAGATCCGGCGGCTCGACGACGTGGTCGTCGACGGAGATGATTCTCGGTATCGCCATCGTCAGCCTCGATTCGTCCGCAGCGCGGCGATCCGGACGTCGAGCGGCGGATGCGTCGAGAAGAGGGCCCGCATCCCGCCGCCGCCGATGCCGAAGGCGGCCATCCCGTCGGGCAGCGGAGCCACTCCGCGCTTCAGCGCCTCGAGGGCCGCGATCATGTTCTCGCCGCCCGCATAACGCGCACCCCCGGCGTCGGCCCGGAACTCGCGGCGCCGCGAGAACCAGGCGACGATCATCGACGCCAGGAAGCCGAGCAGGACCTGCGCCGCCAGCGAGGACACGAAGAATCCGATCCCGTGCCCCCGCTCGTTCTGCAAGATCACGCGATCGACGATGTGTCCGACGATCCGAGACAGGAAGACGACGAACGTGTTCACCACGCCCTGGATCAGCGTGAGCGTGATCATGTCGCCGTTGGCGATGTGGGCGATCTCATGGCCGAGGACGGCGTCGATCTCGTTGCGATTCATCCCGCGCAAGAGGCCCGTGCTCACGGCGACCAGCGCCGAGTTCCGGCGCGCACCGGTCGCGAAGGCGTTCGGGGCGTCGGCGGGGAAGATCGCGACGTCGGGCATGCCGATCCCCGCCGCCTCGGCGTGGGCACGCACGCGGGACACGAGCCACTGGGAATCGGGGTCGCTGGCGTCGTTGACGATCTTCGCGCCGGTCTGCCATTTCGCCATCGGCTTCGAGATCAGGAGCGAGATGATCGAGCCGGTGAAGCCGATGATCGCCGAGAAGATCAGGAGCGAGCCGAGATCGAGGTCCACACCGTTGGCGTCGAGCACCTGGCCCACGCCGAACACGGAGAAGATGACCGAGATCACCACCATGACGGCGATATTCGTGACCAGGAAAAGCAGGATTCGCATCATGTCGAGGTCCATCCTTTTCAAGACTTTTTTCAGACTTGTTGTGGCTGCGCGGGTCGGATCCGCCGAAGCGCTCGGCCTACAAGCCAGAGCGGGAGCATAATCACGGTGCCTTGGCTTGACCAGCAATCGCCTCGAAAGTCGGGGTGGTCTTCACCAGCTGGCGTGCGTCAAAGCCGCATCGGAACCTTGCTGTAGCCGCGCACGTTGTTGTTGTGCGCCCACTCGAGCTGCGGCTCGTCGATCTCGTAGTTCGGGAAGCGGGCGAGGATCTCCTCGAACGCAACGCGACATTCCTGGCGGGCCAGCGTCTTTCCGATGCACAGATGATGGCCCTGACCGAAATGCACGGTGCGGTCGAGCTTTCGATGGATGTCGAAGCGATCCGGTTCCGGGAATTGCCGCTCGTCGCGGTGGGCCGCGCCGGTCAACAGCAGGACGCGGACATCCGCGGGGATCGTGACACCGTGGCGCGTCCAGGGGCGGGTCGACCAGCGACCCTGGACCTGGGACGGCGGATCCACCCGCAAGAGCTCTTCCACGGCGTTCGGCATCCGCTTCGGATCGGCGACCAGCTCCGCCCGCTGGTCCGGATGCCGGAAGAGCGTGACGGCCGAGTTGCAGATGAGCCGCGCCGTCGTCTCGTGGCCCGCGTTGCCGAGCAGGATGCAGAAGCCGAGCAGCTCCGGGAAGGAGAGGCGCGTCATCTCGCCGGTCTCGACGTCGCGCAGATCGGCGCTGATGAGCGCGCTGATCAGATCGTCCTGCGGCCGCGCCTGGCGCTCCTGGATGAAGCCGACGAAGTACTCCGCGACCTTGGCCTGGGCGTCGCGGGCGAGCTTCGGGATTTCGAGCGAGTTCGACTCGCGGTGCATCGCGGTGTTCGTCAGGTGGCGGATTTGATCGCGGTCGGCCTCGGGGACGCCGAGCATTGCGCTGATCACGTCCATCGGCATCGATGAAGCGAGGCGTTCGAAGAGGTCGATCTGGTCACCGGGCTCGAGCCCCTCGAGACGGCGGCGCGTGAGCGCGCGGACGATCGGCTCCATCTCGCCGACGCGCCGGGGCGTGAAGACCTTGGAGACGAGCTGGCGCACCCGCGTGTGCTTGGGCGGATCCAGCGAGATCATGAGCGGGAGCGGGGTCAGCGTCTTTTCGAGGGTCTGGCCCCAGGCGGAGCTGAAAGTCTCGTAGTCGAGGTGGGCGTCCCAGACGTCGTCGAAGCGCGACAGCGCCCAGAATCCCATCTTCTCGTTCTGGTACACCGGCGCGTGTTCCCGCAGCCAGGCGTAGGTCGGATAGGGGTCGATCTGGGTCTGCCAGTCGGTCGGGTCGTATTGCTGGTCTTGCATTTATTGCCTCTCTCCTCGAATCGGAGGCTGGCTCGCGTCCGGATGCTACCCGACCCGCCGCTCGAGGCGCTTGATCGCCGAGCGCGCTGCCCAATAGCCGCATTGGCCGTGCACCCCGCCGCCGGGCGGCGTTGCCGCCGAGCAGATGAAGAGCTTCGGATTCGGCGTCGTGTACGGATCGAGGCGGGTCACGGGGCTGTTGAAGAGCTGGAAGGCGTCGGAGACGCCGCCGGTGATGGCGCCGCCCTTGTAGTTCGGGTTGTGGCGCTCGAAGTCGGCGGTGTTCGTCGCGTGGCGCGCGAGGATGCGATCGCGGAAGCCGGGGGCGAAGCGCTCTATTTGTGCCTCGATGGCGGCGGTCCGGTCGAGGGTCGAGCCGTGGGGCACGTGGCAGTAGGCGTAGCCCGTGTGCTTGCCCGCCGGCGCGCGGCTCGGGTCGAATTGGCTCTGCTGGCAGACGATCAGGTAGGGCTTCTCGTTGTGGTGACCCCGGTACATGTCGCGCTCGGAGGCGCAGATCTCCTCGAGGGTCCCGCCGACGTGGACCGTCGAGGCCTCGAGACAGGCCGGGTCCCGCCACGGAATCGGGCCATCGAGGGCCCAGTCGAGCTTGAAGGCGCCGGGCCCGTAGCGGTAGCGGCCGAGCCGCCGCCGATAGCTCGCCGGCAGGGCCTCGCCGGCGATCTGCGCGAGCTGCTCGGGAGAGGTGTCGAAGAGGACGACGCGCGCTTCCGGGATCTCTCGGAGCTGCGTGATCCGGCGCCCCGTCTCGATCTCACCGCCCAGGCTGCGCAGGTACGACCCGAGCGCTCGCGCAATCGAGGCCGAGCCGCCCCGGGCGACGGGCCAGTCCTCGGCGTGGCCCGTGATGGCGAACAAGACACCGAGCGCCGCCGTGAGCGGCTGGGAGAGCGGCAGCACCGAATGCCCCGCACACCCGGCGAGCAGCGCCCGCGCGCGTTCTTCGCGGAATAGGATGCGCGCCAGCCGATTGGCGGAGAACGCAGCACGCAGGCCGAAGCGCGCCATCTGGATCGGATGGCTCGGGATGCGAAGCGGCGCCAGTACGTCCGCGAGCAGCTCGGGCGCGCGCTCGACGAAGGGGCCGACCAGCCGTTGATAGGCGCGCCCGTCGCGGCCGAGTCCTTCGGCGGTGCGAGCGAGCGAGCGATACAGCATGACGGCCGGGCCGTCGTCGAGCGGGTGGGCGATCGAGGCCGGCGGCTGGATCCATTCGAGACCGTGCTCCGCGAGCGGGAGCGTCGTGTAGAAGGGCGACAGGATTCCCATCGGGTGGACGGCGGAGCAGACGTCGTGGAGGAATCCCGGGAGCGTCAGCGAGGCCGAGCGCGTGCCGCCCCCGATCTCGTCGGCCGCCTCGAGGACGCGAACCGAAAAGCCTGCGCGGGCCAGCTCGATCCCGGCAGCGAGGCCGTTCGGACCCGAGCCGATCACGATCGCGTCGAGGGAAGTGGCGGACATGCGGGGCCACGGGTTAGCGCGCCGCTGCCTCCTCAGCCAGAAAGCGCCAGCAATCAGCGATCGCGAGGGCAGTAGCGGGGCTCGCGACCCGTCAGGCGCAGGCGATTCCGGGCGAACCAGAGATAGGCCCGGTCGAGCAGCCAACGCAGTCCCGGCCAGCGTGCGGGTGCGACGAGCCAGCCCCAGCCGACGGCTTCATAGGCGCGGGTCAACACCTCGACGCCTTCCACGATGCTGCCATCGGGGAGCACGCCGTGAAGCCGCGCTTCGAGGTCCGCTGGATCGAGGCCGTAACGGGCCGCATCGAAGGCGGGTGCCGAGATGTCTTCGAGCGATACGCGTCCGCGGCCGCCGTCGAGCCGTTCGAGCAAGCGGCCCTCGCGCGCGCAAAGGGGACACTCGGCGTCGTAGAGGATGCGGATCTGCCAGGACCGCGATCCGGACTCAGCCGACATGCGCGCCTTCGTAGCCCCCGCAGCCGATCTCCGCGGCGAGGCGGCGCGCGCCGTCCTGGTCCCGGAGCTGCTCGAGGGCGTGCAGCTCGATCTGCCGCACTCGCTCGCGGGACACGCCCAGCTCGGCACCGATCTCCGCGAGGGTCCTTATCGGCATTCCTCCGAGGCCGAAGCGGGAGATGATCACGTCCCGCTCGCGGGCGTCGAGAACCGGCAGGATCGCCGAGAGGCCCTCGCCGAGCGCCGCTCGATCGAGATCCGCCGCCACGTCCCGCTCTTCAGGGGCCACGAGCGTATCCTCGACGAGAAGCTCCTCGGCGCCGCGAACGAGGGCCTGGGTTGAGATTTCCGGGGCCAGGCTGCGGCAGAGATCGTCGACTTCCGCGGCGTCGAGGCCGAGCTGCTCGGCCAGCTCGCGCGCGGTCGGCTCGAAGTTGCTCGTGGTGCGGAGGCGTTCCTCGAGGCGCCGGAGCTTTCGCTGCTGGTCGATCAACGGACTCGGGATCCGCACCGTCCGGGCATCGTTCGAGACCGCGCGCACGAGCGCCTGCTCGATCCACCAGACGGCGTAGGTCGAGAACTTGTAGCCGCGGTGATAGTCGAATTTTTCGACCGCGCGGATCAGCCCGACGTTGCCCTCCTGGATCAGATCGAGAAACGGAACCCCGCGCCCGCGATAGTTCTTGGCGCAGCGCACCACGAGACGCAGATTGTGGGAGATGAAGCAATTCTTGCTGTCGGAGAGCCTGGCCCGCTCCTCGTCGGCACGGAGCAGGCTCTCGCGCACGCCCTCGAGCTCTTCGAGAGCGCGATCGCTTCTGCGGGCGGTCAGCTCTGCATGGACCTCGAGCAGGATCGGGAGCGCGATCTCCGCGGCCTGGACGCGGTCGGCAAGCCGACGGGCGGCTTCCCGAGCCCGGCGCGGGGCACGCTTTGGCTTCACTGCCTCGAATTGCCGGAGGGCCTGCTCGAGCTCCGCGAGCGCGCTGTCCACCACCTGATTCAGATCGTGGTCATGGTCGTCGCGGTGGCGGCGCGACAGGGCGCCGGTCACGTGGCCGTGGGCGCGCCTCTCTCGCCAGCGGGCGACGAGACAGCGCGCGGTCTCGGGGATTGCCGCCAGGGCCTCGCGCAGCCCGACTTCCGCCCTCTCCATCTGCTTCAAGAGGTCGAGCTGCTCGTCCTGATCGAGCACCCGGGTATCGAAGATGTCGTCGAGATAGTTCTGGAGGAGCTCGCGGTCGGACCGGGCATCTCCACCGAGCGAGCTACGGCGCTGGGGCATGGCAAGCATGGTCTGTCTCCGATCAAGCGGAAGGGCGCGTTACAGTAATGTCCAGGGACTCAGGGGTTTTGTCAAGAAAATATCTGTACAAATAGACCTGAACGGTGATATAAAGGCTCCCCATGGGTTCGAAAGAGACTACTTTTCCCGTTCGCGTGGCGGTGCAGGTGACGGGGCTCTCCGCCGAGCGACTCCGGGCCTGGGAGTCTCGGCACGGCGCGGTGCGGCCGGTGCGGACGCCCGGTGGATCGAGGCGCTACCGGGCGGCCGACCTCGAGCGGCTCTCGCTGCTGCGAGCTGCGGTGGAGGCAGGGCGCCGGATCGGCGACCTGGCGGGTATGGACGAGGCCGCGCTGCGCGGCTGCCTGGCCTCGGCGCTCGAGGCGCGGGACGAGACCCGGTCGGCCGACGCGATCTGGGGTCCCCTCTCGCGGCTCGAGGTGGACTTCGTCCGGGAGCAGCTCGAGGCGAAACGCGTCGCTCTCGGCACCCTCGAGTTCGCGCGTTCCTTCGCGCTCCCCTTTCTGTACGAGGTCGGGCGCCGCTGGGCAGCGGGCCAGCTCTCGATCGCGGCGGAGCACCTCGCCTCGAGCCTCCTGTCCTCGATGCTGGTCGTCGCGCTGCACGCCGGCGCGGCGAAGCGATCGGGGCCGGTGATCGTCTTCGCGACCCCATCGGGCGAGCACCACTCGCTCGGCCTGTGCGTGGCCGCGTTGACGGCGGCCGACGCCGGTGGGGATCCGATTTTTCTCGGGGCGGACGTGCCCGAGCAGGATCTCGTCGAGAGCGCGCTGCGCGTGCGCGCGTCGGCCCTGGCGCTGGGCTTCGTCACGCTGTCCCATGAGGCGGCGGAGGGCGTGGTCCGCCGTCTTCGGGAGCGCCTGCCCGCTCGCATCGAGATCTGGATCGGCGGTCCTGGCGCGCCGCGCTGCACCCCGATTCGGGGTGTCGAGCGGATTGCGAACCTCGACCAGCTCGCGCCCCACGTGGCGCGCAAGCGCCTGGCGCGGGACGGGCAGGTCGCGTGACGAAACGCGTCGCCATCATCGGGGCCGGTGTGGCGGGTCTGCGCGTCGCGGGTCTGTTGCAGGCGCAGGGGCTGGCCGTCCAGCTCTTCGACAAGGCGCGCGGCCCGGCCGGGCGGATTGCGACGCGCCGCCTCGACTTCGGCCGCTTCGATCACGGCGCCCAGTATTTCACCGCCCGCGATCCGCGCTTCGTGGCGCAGGTGGAGGACTGGCTCGAGCGCGGCGTCGTGGCGCGCTGGGACGCGCGCATCGTCTCGCTCGTCGCCGGCAAGATCGAGCCCGAGGTGGCGCCGTCGACGCGTTATGTCGGCACGCCGAGCATGAGCGGGATCGCCCGGGACCTGGCGCGGGGGTTGTCGGTCGAGGCCGGTGTGCGGATTGCCGACGTCCTGCGCGAGGGCGAGAAGTGGACCCTCGTGTCCGACGCCGGGCTCGAGAAATCCGGCTTCGACCTTTTGATCTGCGCCGTCCCGGCGCCGCAAGCACCGCCCTTTCTCACAGCATCCGAAGCGTTCACGCTGCTGGCGCGGCGCGCCGAGTTCAAGCCGTGCCATGCGGTGATGATCCGGTTCGCGAGTCCGCTCCAGCTGGATTTCGACGCGGCCTTCGTCAAGGATTCGGCCCTCGGATGGGTCGCGCGGGAGGCGAGCAAGCCCGGCCGGGAAGCTTCGAACGCCTGGCTGCTGCATTCGACGGCGACGTGGAGCGAGGCGAATCTCGATCTGCAGGAGGACCGGGTTCTCGAGCGCCTGTGCGGCGCGTTCGAGACGGCGCTCGGGCGTTCGCTGCCCGAGCCGGACGGCGCCGCCGTCCACCGCTGGCTCTTCGCGCGGGCCTCGAAGCCGGTGACCGGAGCGGTCTCATGGGACGAAACGCTCGGGCTCGGGGTCTGTGGAGACTGGCTTTCCGGGGATCGCATCGAGGATGCGTTTCTCTCCGCGGAGCAGCTCGCCGGAGCGATCCAGGCTCCGCGTTCCGGCGTCTAGGAGATCTGATGCGCGGGCTGCACTGGTTTCGAAACGACCTGCGGCTGCAGGACAACTCGGCGCTCGCCGCCCTCGCGGATCGGGTGGACGAGTGGCTGCCCGTCTTCGTGCTCGATCCCGAGTTTCTCTCGCGCCATTCGTTCGAGCGGCCGCGGACCCGCTTCCTGCTCGATTGCGTGGCGAGTCTCGCACGCGACCTCGCCAAGCGCGGCGTTTCGCTCCAGGTCCTCGAGGGCAAGCCGGAGGAGCTGCTTCCGGCGCTCGCGCGCGAGACGCGCAGCGAGCTCGTCTCCTGGAATCTCGCGTCCACCCCGCTCGCGCAGCGCCGGGACGCCCGCGTCGAGACCGCGCTCGCCCGGATCGGCGCCGCCCCCCTAGTCCTGCGGGATCACACGATCTTCGGACCCGAGGAGATCCGGACCCGGACGGGCGGATTTTATTCCATCTACACGCCCTATCGAAATGCCTGGTGGGATGCCTGGCACAGGGCCCCGCGCCTTCCCGCCCGCCGCATTCGCCTGCCCGAGAATCCGATCCCGGGCTTCGGGCGCCGCCGCTCCGCCCCGTTACCCGGGGTCGCCCCGAGCGAAGAGGCCAGCGCGCTGCCGCGCGGGGGCGAGGCCGTTGCCCGCCGCCGCCTCGGCCGCTTCCTCGCGGATTCGGTCGCGCGTTATCCCGAGGATCGCGACCGCCCCGATCGGGATGGGACCTCTCGCCTCTCGCCCTACCTCCGATTCGGCGCGATCTCGGTCCGCCGCTGCGTGAGCGAGGCGCTGCAGCTCGCGCGAGACGAGCCGGCGGCGCGGGCCGGCGTCAAGAAATGGGCTGACGAGCTGGTGTGGCGCGAGTTCTATCACGCGGTGCTTGCGAACTCGCCGCGGGTGCTGACGCAGAGCTTCCGGCCCGAGTACGACGCGCTCGAATGGGCCGACGACGACGAGGGCTTCGAGGCCTGGACGGCGGGTCGAACGGGCTATCCCTTCGTCGACGCCGGTATGCGTCAGCTGCGGGCGACGGGCTGGATGCACAACCGGCTGCGGATGGTCGTCGCGAGCTTTCTCACGAAGGACCTCCTGATCGATTGGCGCCGGGGTGCGCGGTATTTCTACGAAGCACTCGTCGACGGGGACCCGGCCTCGAATAACGGGGGTTGGCAATGGGCGGCCTCGACGGGGACCGACGCGCAGCCCTATTTCAGGATCTTCAATCCCGTGGCCCAGGGCGAGCGCTTCGATCCGGAGGGTCGCTATGTGAAGCGTTGGATCCCCGAGCTCCGGGGGCTTCCTGCGGATCGGATTCATGCGCCCTGGCAAAAGGGCGATCCGCCGAGTGGCTATCCGCGTCCGATCGTGGACCATGGGGAAGCGCGGCTGCGGGCGCTCGCGGCCTATCGAAAAGCGCGTCAGGCCCCGAGCAGCGCCCGGACCCGCGCTTCGCGATAGGAGAAGATGCGTTCGAGCTTCGCGCGCACGAGGGGAAGCGCGAGGCGCCCGACGGGCTCGAAGGGGAGGCCGTACTGCACTTCGTCTCGGATACGCGTCGAGGTCGGCGAGAGGGACTCGAAGCGGTGTTCGTGGATCCAGAGGCGGAAGGGACCGGATTCCTGCTCGTCGACGAAGCGAACGCCGGGCTCCCAGCTGCGGATCCGGGTTCGCCAGGTGAACGGGACGCCGTAGAGGCGGAGGCGGTAGTCGATGCGGGCCCCAACGTGCATCTCGATCGGCAGCTTCGTGAGATACTCGAAGCGGAGCTCCGGGGGCGTGATCGCCTCCAGGTTGCCCGCGTCGGAGAAGAAGTCGAAGACGGACGCGAGCGGGCGGGCGAGCGTCATGTCGGTCGAGATCCGATAGTCCATTGTGTCTCTCTCGTTGCGTTCGGGTGCGGAAGGCGGAGACTAAGAGGCCGGCCGGGTGCGTCAAGCGACGCGGATGGATGTGCATGAGCGAATCAGGAAGCGAGCCGGTCTGGAAGAAGTGGCACGATGACGCGCAGCCCGTTCGACTCGGGATCTCCGCCTGTCTGCTCGGGGCGGAGGTG
This sequence comes from Deltaproteobacteria bacterium, assembly GCA_031400655.1. GTDB lineage: Bacteria > Myxococcota_A > UBA9160 > UBA9160 > UBA4427 > UBA4427. The sequence continues at coordinate 13,437 of JANNQH010000397.1, forward strand.
CGCTTCGACGGGGGGCACAAACGCGATCGCTACCTGACGGACGTGCTCGGCGAGAACGTGACCTGGCTGCCGGTGTGTCCCGAGCTCGAGCTTGGGCTCGGCATTCCGCGGCCGGCGATCCAGCTGCGCGATGGCGAACGCGGCGATCGCATTGTCGTTCGCGACGGCAGCCGGGATCTCACAGAGGCCATGCGCGCCTACGCCGATGCGCGCACCGCGGAGCTCGCAGCGCTCGGTCTCGACGGCTTCGTCCTGAAGAAGGACTCGCCCTCCTGCGGCCTGCAGCGGGTTCGCGTGCACGGCGCGCCGGGCGGCATGCCGCAGCGCACCGGTGTCGGCCATTTCACGCAGGCCCTCGAGCGAAATCTCCCCCTGCTCCCACTCGAAGAGGAGGGGCGCCTCCACGACCCGCCGCTGCGCGAGCGGTTCATCGAGGCGATCTTCAGCCGCAATCGCTGGCGCGTGCTCGTCTCGCGCGGGCTCACGCGCAAGGCACTCGTGTCCTTCCACGAAGCCCACAAGATGCTGCTGCTCGCCCACGACGAGGCCCTCTATCGCCGTCTGGGTCGCCTCGTCGGGAGCTTCGGGCAGCTGCCCGACGACGAGATCTACCGGGACTATGCGCCGCTCTTCGCGGGGGCCTTTGCGCGCTCCGCCACGATCGCGCGACACGTGAACGTGCTCGAGCATCTCTTCGGCTACCTGAAGCGGCGCATCACGAGCGTCGAAAAGCGCGAGATCGCCGTGGCGATTGCAGACTATCGCGCGGGCCACGTCCCGCTCGTCGTCCCCGTGTCGCTGCTCCGGTTCCTCGTCGCATCGCACGCGGTGGAATATGTGCAGGGACAGCTGTATCTCGAACCGCATCCGCGGGAGTTGATGCTCCGCAATCACGCCTGAGACGGACCCTTCGCTCGTCTGATCGCGCTCAGTCGCTCGACGAGAATCGAGGGACGTCGAGCCGCAGGGCCCGCGGCCGGTAGATCGACGGCGTCGTGCGAAGGCGTTCGAGGACCGCCGGTAGCGCCTCCCCTCGCTCCGCGTAGACGTTGCAGACGTAGGTGACGAGGAGCTCGGCGCTCCGAGCGAGCTCGGGATGGGCCTTGCCGGCATAACAGAAGAGCTCGCCGGGAAGCGGATCGGGGCGGCTCGCGAGCTCGGGGACGTGGGCGAGCGGCGTCGGTCGGGACCACGGGCCCGTGAGGTCCGGGGCCCGTCGGATCCAGAGGGTGTCCGTGAGCGGGCTTCGCGCATCGAGGGGCAGCTCGCTGTAGACGGCGAGCCATTCGCGAAGTTCGGGATCGAAGTGGACACTCATCTCGCTCGCGTCGTCGTCCATCAGGATGCGCGCCTCCGACGGCTGGACACCCGAAATCCAGCGGCCGTCCTGCGCGAGGGTCTCGACGGCGTCTTCGAGCGAGGGTCGGTCGGCGTCGAGCGCCGTGATCGGGAGGCGCGTCAGGATGCGAGGTGAGCGTCCGTCGTTGCCTGCGAGGAACGCGAACGCGTAGAGATGCTCGCCGTCTACGACGAGGCTGCTTGCGGGCAGCACGTCCGCGCGACTCGTGAGGGTCGCATAGCGGATTCGCCAGGCCTCGGGCGGTCGGTCCGTATTTTCGATCCGGGCGAGGTCGACCCCGAGCAGGCGGAATGGGAGCTGAAACGGTCCGCTCGCCGCCCCTGGAGCGACCCGCAGTAGCGCCACGAAGACCGCGTCGCCAACAATCGCGGCGCTGATCGGCCAGTAGTAGGCCGCTTCGCCCGTCTCACGCCGAACCTTGATTGCCCACTCGGCCGCCGGATCGGGCTCGAAGAACGCGCGCGGCTCGGTCGACCGGTGGCCGCCCCAGAAGTAGTCGATCTGCCAGCTGCCGCTCGCATCGCAGTGGGAGAGAGCGATCGAGTTGTGTGCGAATGGATAGGTCCGAACGTCAGGCGTACCGGCCCGCGCGACGAAGCTGTCGCCGAAGAGCCAGAGGCTCGCGCGTCCGTCGCCGTGGGGGAGGGCGACCGAGGCGGCCGCGTCTCCGCCGAGCCAGCCGTCCTGATCCGGAAACTGCGGCGCACACTCCGCCTGTCCCCCGACAGCGACGGCGCGAGTGGAAGCCCGGGAATCCGATCGTCGAAACAGGCCGCCGCCGCAGCCGGAAACGCTGAGCGCGATGCCGAGCAGGACCACGAGCGCGTGCGCTTCGAAGGCCCGCCTCATGAAAGTCCCCGCAGCATCACGGCGAGCCCCGCCAGACTGGCGAGTCCGACGACGCAGGGCCTCAGCCAGCCCGCGTCGACCCGGGCGTGAAGGAAGCGGCTCGCCACCAGCCCGATCGCGACGGCAGGGGTCAGCGCGAGACCGAGTGCCCAGTGCCAGCTCTCGACGTGGCCCGCCAGGGCGAGTGCCGTGAGCGAGCAGCCGGAGCCGATCAAGAACGTCGCGCCGAGGGTCGAGCGCAGCACCGGCCCGGGCTCACGCTGATACAGCAGCGCGATCGGTGGGCCGCCCATCGACGAAGTCGTCCCCATCACGCCCGCGACGGCGCCGACGACAGCGGAAGGCAGGGCGGCGACGGGAATCTGGACCGCGGCCACGCTCATCAACGAGGCGACTACGACCATGCCGCCGATCCAGCTGGCGAGGGCCGCCGGCTCGAGCCGCGAGACGATGAAGGCGCCGAGGGCGACGCCCGGGAGGCGTCCGAGGGTCGTCCAGACGACGCCTTCGCGGTCGATGTGGCTGCGCTCCCGCCAGGCCGAGCCGGCGGTCATGGGAAGCGACATGATGATCATCGCGGCGGGCAGCGCATCCGGTTGCACGAGCGCTGCAACGGGCGCCGCGATCACGTTCAAGCCGAAGCCGATCGACCCCTGGACCAGGGCGCCCAGCGCGACCGCCGAGAACAGCACGAGAAAGGTCGGCAGCGAGACGGGGAGGGCGTCCGTCAACTCTCTCGACCTTCTTCGCCCCGGGCTTCGTTGTGCTCGGGCAGCCAACCGACCAGCGCTGGCGCCGCGACGATCAGCCACACGATGAAGGGCAGCGTGTCCGAGAGGAGCGATGGGACGATGGGCAGATGTCGCCCGCCCTCGCGCGTCTCCGTCAGGTTGAGCGCGAGATGCCCGCAG
>JANNQH010000398.1:0-11419 GCA_031400655.1 Deltaproteobacteria bacterium
GGCGAGGGCCGCGCCCAGCAGCGCGAGACCGACGATCGTGTAGGACGCCGCCGCGCTGATCAGCCGATCGATGTCGAGCCAGTGATACCCGATGACGGAGACGAGCATGCCGGCGGGGATTGCCAGGGCGGTGATGGAATACACGTATCGCGCGGGCGTCCAGATCGAGTACTCCGTCAGCAAGCGCGCGACCATCCCGCCCAGGAATGACACGTAGAAGCCCAGGATTACCCACCGGATCTGGCGCCGTTCGAGCGCGTTGGAACGCCGGTGGGCTCGGATCAGCGCCAGGAGCATGACGGCGAGGATGGAGGCCGAGTTCAAGACCGTGAGCCGGTGCTGCCACGCTGTGTGGGGGACGACCGAATGCATGGCGGCGCCCCACACGACTGCGAGTGTGGCGGCCACTGCCAGAGCGCGCTGGACTTTCGGCACCGGCCGAGCCGATGCGCTGAATCCCTGCATCATCCAGACCGACGTGCCGTAGGCGAACGCGAAGAATCCGTTCGAAGCGGTCGCCTCGAATACCGTGCCGCGCGGGCCATCGGAAAAAGTCATCACGGCCAGGCTCGAGGCCCAGCCCCATAGGGTCAAGAGATTGAGGCGGGCGAAGCGCCAGGCGGGCACGCGCAGCAGCAGGACCACGCCCGTGGTGATGCACGCGACCTGGAAAATGAAAGCGAGCCACCAGCCGTCACGCGGAGTCAGTGGGAGCTCGACGTCGAAGGGCACCCCCGCGCGCTCTGCCCGCACGCGCGCGAAGCCGTGCGCGCGCGCGCTGCGAGTGGCGAGATCGTAGAAGCGCAGGGCGCTGGCGCCGCGGAGGTCCTGGTCGTCGACGCTGAGCAGGCGATCGCCGGCGAGGATCGTGTCGCTCCCCGTGAGCGTCCGCGGATAGTCGTCCTGTCGCGCCGACAAGACCACGACCCCGATGTAGCCTCGTTGCGTGCGCAGCCCTTCGCCGATGCCGCGCACACACAGGACCGCCCACGATCCCGTCAGGGCGACGATCAGCAGCCAGTCGAGCAGCTTGCTTCGGGTCACGACGCTTCGGGTCACGACGGCCACCCGCATTCCGGTTCGGACTGCCCGCTGGTGAGGGGTCCTGGCCGCTGGCCCGCCCGTCGACCACTCCAGCGAGGATGGATATCCCCCCCGGTACACATTAGGTCATCTTCGAGGCGCGGCGAGGGGGATATAGGCGCTCCAAGGCCCATTTTCCCCCGCCGGTGAGGATCAGATCTGAGAAAACTCCGGGACGGAACAATTGTTCCGTCGGAGTTCACGCCTATCTGAGAGAGGAAGCGTTCGGGTGGGATCGCTGGCATCGGGTGGAAACCTGGTCCAGCGCGCCGCCGCCCGCCTTCGGCGCAGGATGATCGGCCGATCGTCTGAATTGTCAGACTGATACGTAACGGCGGCTCGGGAAATGGGGCTTGAAGCGCCTATCCCCGGGATTGCCAGGAGAAACGCATGATCACTCGAAGCTTGCTTTTCGTGATGGTATCTCTCGCGCTTCTGATCCCATTCCCGGTGAACGCGGGCGACAGGGCCGGCGGAATCGAGCCGGGCGCCGGAGAGTGGAAAACCTGGGTGATCTCGTCCGGAAGGGACTATCGGGTGCCGCCCCCCCCCGGCCGGGCCCAAACCCGGGCTGAACTGCGCGCCCTCGCCGACTTGATCAGCCAAAATGGCGCAGATGCGCAGGCGCGGATTGCGTTCTGGGACGCCGGGGCGCCCGCGTACCGCTGGATGGACCTGATCAACGCGCGCGCGCTGGCGGGCACGCCCATCGCGGCGCCATTGTCCTCAGGCCGCGTATACACGTACGTGGCTCTCGCAATGTACGACGCGACCGTGGCGACGTGGGAGTCGAAGCAGTTCTACGGTAGACGCCGCCCGAGCGAGGTCGATCACAGACTCGTGACGGCACTGCCCGTCCCCGACAGCCCGTCGTATCCGTCCGAGCACGCCGCCGCCGCGCAGGCTGCCGCAACAGTGCTCGCGCATTTCCTGCCCGCCGAGGCAGCGGCGCTCCAGCAGATGGCCGAGGAGGCGGGCTGGTCGCGCGTGCAGGCTGGCTTGCAGTATCCGAGTGACTACGAGGCCGGACTGGCGCTCGGACGCGCCGTCGGGGAGCAGGTCATTGCGAAAGCGATGGCCGATGGCTCAACTGCGGCATGGACGGGAACCGTGCCGACCGGCCCGTGCAAGTGGATCGGGACCAACCCGGGAAACGTCACGGCAGCCAACTGGACACCGCTCCTGCTCTCCTCGCCGAGTGAATTCAGGTCGCCCGCGCCGCCAGCCTGCGACTCGGCGCAGGTGATCGCCGAGACGGAAGCTGTTCGCACCTTCCCGCGCACGTTCACGACCAACTACAAGGCGTATTACTGGCAGAGCCCTGAAGGCCTCCTGCAGTGGCCGTACCGGTACGCAGACAAGTGGATCGCCGAAGACCACCTCGACAAGAACCCGCCTCGCGCCGCACGTGCCTACGCCTTGATCGCAGCGGTGTTGTTCGACGCGTTCATCGCCAGTCAGGACGGCAAGTTCGCCTACTGGTACATCAGACCGCATCAGCTCGATCCCGCCATCGTGCCGCTGTTCCCCGTACCGAATTTCCCGAGTTACCCGTCGAATCACTCGACGTTTTCCGCCGCGCGCGCGGAGATGCTCGCGTACCTATTCCCGACTCGCGCGGCGTTCATCCGCGCCGTGGGCAAAGAGGCGGGCGACTCGAGAATCTGGGCGGGCATTCACTACCAGATGGACAACGTCGCCGGAGTCGAGCTCGGGAACTCCGTGGCGCAGGTCTTCATCTCGTGGGCCCAGAACGACGGTTCGCAGTAGCCAGGAGAGCGAGGGGCCGGCTTAACACCGGCCCCTCGCCTACCCGCCTGCTGCTTTCCCGCCTTCGGCGCAGGATGACTGGCGGATCGCCTGGATTGTCAGAATGGGACGAAAACGGCGGGGTGCGGGCGCGCATGGAATGAGTAGAACGCACTTCGACGACGGCACGGAGCACCGAGCGAACTTCAAGTTCACTCGAGGCCACGCGTTCGGTGAACAACACGGCAGGGAGTGAGGGAGAAACCGACATGACTTTTAGCCCGAAGCTCCTTCGAGAATCGCATAGCATTCCAAATATCAATCCAAGGTGGTGGATAGTCGCGCTAGCGCTGCTCGCGATGGTCGTCACAACAGCAGATGCGCGGGCCGATCTGGCGCCCGGCCTTTACCAGAATCTCGTGGTGTTTCACGGCGGGCAGAATCGAGTCTACGACCTGCAGGTTCCGGCGAGCTACAACGGCAGCGTTGCCGTTCCACTCGTCGTCGATCTGCACGGCTTCGGGGTGCCGCTGGCTTATCATCGGGACACTTCTGGCTTCAATGCGATCGCGGAGGAACAGAACTTCCTGGTCGCCTGGCCACTCGGTCTGGGTACAGATGCCAACGCCACGACGCTGGCGGGCGGTCCCGGCTGGAACGCCGGCAGCGTGTGCTGCGGGGACTCGCTGACGCAGAACGTCGACGACGTGGGCTTCATTCGCGCCGTGGTCGAGAGCATTCAGGGCCAGGTCGCGGTCGACGGTTATCGCATCTACGCGACCGGTCACTCCAACGGCGCGGCCCTTTCTCACCGACTTGCCTGCGAAGCGTCGGATCTGTTCGCGGCCGTGGCGACGTTCGCTTGGCCGGGCCCGCCCGTCGCCTGCGCTCCCGCCCGCCCGATCCCGATCCTGATGATCCATGGCCGGCAGGACTCCATCGTCCCGTATGCTGGCGGCCACTTGTTCCTGAACGCTTTGCTACCGAGCGTCCCGAATGCCGCCGCGGAGTTCGAGGCGTGGCGCACGCGGAACGGCTGCAGCGGGGCGACACCCGACGTCACGGAGAATCCCGGAGGCACGAACGTGTGCCAGCGGTACACGACCTGCACGGCCGGCGTCCAGGTCGGCCTGTGCAGTGTAGACACCCTGTTAGTCTTCGATGACGCTGGCCACTGGCCGTACTTTCCGCGGGTCACCGCCGGCTTCAACACGCAACAGCGGGTATGGGATTTCTTCGTCCCAGAGCCTGCAGGGCCTATGTCCCTGTTCAGTGGGATCCTGACGCTCGCAGCCTTGGCGCGGCGACGGCCAGCTCGAGGGTCGAGCGGGGTGCCTTTCATCGCGGTCGGTGCCCCGCACGATCTCGAGATCGACAGCAAGCCCCGGAGCGCCACGAATCCCGTAAGTCCGTTCTCCCGCGGCGTGAGCCCGGTTGCGGTCCTCGGCTCCGACGACTTCGACGTGAACGACGTTCCGCCTTCGGCGCAGGATGACCGGCGGATCTCCTGAATTGCCAGAATGATACTTAACAGCAATGCGGGAAATGGGGCTTGAAGCGCCTATTCCCCACAGCGAGGAGAGAGATCATGGGACCGGGACGCATCGCATCTTGGCAGAATCTGCGAACGCTTTCGTTGGGGATCCTCTGCTCCGTAGGAATGCTCTTGCTGATCCTGACTTCGGTTCGTGCCCAGGCCGTGACCTTCACCCAGATCACGACCGGTCCCCTCGTCAACACGCCGGCCAATTATTGGGGCGGCTCCTGGGGGGACTACGACGACGATGGTTGGCTCGACGTTTTCATCGGCTCGACCTACGCCTCCACGACGAACTACCTCTATCGCAACAATCACGACGGCACGTTCACGCTGAAGGACGCGGACATGCCGAAGCTTCCGAGTAACCAGCACGGCTCAGCGTGGGCGGACTACGACAACGACGGCCACCTCGACCTGATCGTCACGTCGGGAAATCCGGAACCCGCCCATAGCGTCCTCTACCATAACAACGGCGACGGCACGCTCTCCGGTATCACCACCAACGCCATCTACAACGACTTCCTCTATACCAAGCCTGGAGTCCACTCTGCGCAGTGGGGTGACTACAACAACGATGGACTCATCGATCTATTTCTTGCGGGTCACGACACCAGGAATCGCCTGTTCCAGAACGAGGGTGCCGGGTCATTCACACGAATCACGAACCACGTTCTCGTGAGTGGTAACGCCGACTCTGACAATGCCGCCTGGGCAGACTACGACAACGATGGTGACCTGGATTTATTCGTAGCGAATGAGAATAACTATGTTAACGCCCTCTTCCGGAATGACTGGAACGGTGTGTTCACAAAGCTCTTCAACAGCGCGCTCACCTCCTATGAAAACACGATTGCGTCGTGCTGGGCTGACTATGACAACGACGGCGATCTCGATCTCTTCAACGCCAATGCGGAGAGGAACTCCCTCTATCGCAACCTTGGCGACGGGACATTCTCTCCGACTTTCTTCAACCCAGTGGTGTTGGAATCTGTTCCCCCGGATTACTTCTTCGGAGCCTGCGCGTGGGCGGACTACGACAACGATGGAGCCCTCGATCTGTACGTCACCGCCGGCTACGGCGGTCCGTATCCCGAACCCTTGATGCCGATGCGCGCCTTCCTGTATCACAATTCCGGAGACGGAACCTTCACCAAGGTCACCGACAGCACGATCGCGGACGATCCCACCGACGGAGGCTTCCCGAGTTGGGTCGACTACGACAATGACGGCTTCATGGATTTGTTCCTTGCCTATGGCGAATTCAATCCCCTTCCCAAGCTCAATCAGCTCTATCACAACAACGGCAACGCCAACGCCTGGCTGAACGTAAAGCTGGTCGGCACCGCCACGAACCGCTCGGCCATCGGCGCCAAGGTTCGGGTCAAGGCGTTCTACCGCGGCGAGAGTCGCTGGCAGCTGCGAGAGATCTCTGGCGGCGACAGCGAAGACAACCAGCAAAGCCTGAATGCCGAGTTCGGTCTCGCCGACGCAACGATCATCGAGACGGTGCGCGTCAAATGGCCGTCGGGCATGGTGCAAGAGCTGCACGACGTCGCGCCGAGGCAATTCCTCACGATCACCGAGACGGCGGTGCCCGAGCCGGGCTTCGCCCTCTCGCTGGTGAGCGGGATGGTTTTGCTCGCGGGCCTGAAATTACGGAGGACGCAGCGCCCGGCCGAGGCCACCCGCCTTCGGCTGTAGGGTGACTGCGGGTGGGTCTCGTGGTCATAGCCGCCATGAGCGGCTGTTTGGAAAACGGGCCTTGGAGCAGCGACGCGCAGTCTCTTGAACGACGATAGGTGTTATGGAGGCTCGTGGAGCACCTCGCGTAGAGGTTTCTCAGCCCGAAAGCTTCCCCGCCTCGAGCGCCGCGAGCAGCTCCTTCGCTTTCCCCTCGATCGTCGCCCGCTGCACCGGTGCGACGCTCGCCGGCAGCGTGAAGATGTAGAACTCCCCGCGCTCGACGCCTTCGCGGACGCGGATGCCGACCTCACGCGGCGAGATGCCATGTTTGGCGGCGACGTCGGGGTCGACGGATTGCTTGTACTCGCGGCCGGTCTCGGTGGGGCGATTGCGCTGCGATGCGACGATTTGGCTGCGAACGTCGCTCGGGAGCACGACCGAAACGCCGATCGATGTCCCCGCGAGCTCGTCGCGCAGAGACTCGGACAGTGAGAGCACGGCCGCCTTGGTGGCCGAATAGATGAAGGTTCCGGAGGCGCCGCGGAGGCCCGTCACCGAGGCCGTATTGACGACGTGGGCGGGGCCGCCCTGGACCCGCATGCGCGGGAGGAAATGCTCGAGGCCGTGGGCGATCCCCAGGACGTTGACGTCGAAGGTCCAGCGCCAGTCGCCGGCGATCATGTCGGCCTGGGGCCCCATCAAGAGAACGCCCGCGTTGTTGCACAGAAGATGAACGGCGCCGAGCTCCGCATAGCAGCGCTCGGCGAGCTGGCGGACGGAGTCACCGTCGGTGACGTCGACACGGATTCCGACGCAGCGCACGCCGGGCCCGGCGTACCGCTTCGCCACCTCCTCCGCCTTCTTCCCCTCGATGTCGGCGACGACGACGTGCATGCCGACCTCGGCGAAGGCCTGCACCATCGCCTCGCCGATCCCGCTCGCACCGCCGGTCACGACGGCCACCTTGCCCTTCAGATCCCTCATCTCGCCTCCCCGCGCTAGCGTAGTCCCCATGATCGACTTCTACGGCTTCATCACCACCATGAGCTGGCGCGTCGGCATTGCCCTCGAAGAGCTGGGCCTCGACTACCGCTTCCACTCGCTCCACCTCGGTCGCGGCGAGCATCGCACGCCGGAGCACGCCGCGCGAAACCCGATGCAGAAGGTCCCCGTCGTGATCGACCACGATCCGACGGGCGGTGGCCCGCCCATCACGGTCTTCGAATCGGGCGCGATCCTGCTCTACCTCGCCGAGAAGACCGGCCGCCTGATCCCGACCGGCTCGCGCGAGCGCGCCGAGTTCTGGACCTGGTTCTTCTGGACCGTTGCGAGCTACGGCCAGGACGTCGGCCTCTGCGGCGCCGCCTTCCACCGCGACCCGCGCTATCGCCTCGACAAGCAGACCGACTACGGCCGCACGACCTACGACTTCTTCACCGAAGCGAGCATCGCTGCCCACCACAAGCTCGACGCCCGGCTCGCCGGCCGCGACTTCGTGGGGGGCGCGGAGTATTCGCTCGCCGACATCGCAGCGATCGGTTCGACCGTCCCCCTGCGGCTCCACGCCGTCGAGAGCCTCGACGGTCTCCCGCATCTCGCGCGCTGGTACGAGCGGATGCGACAGCGGCCATCGGTCGCGAAGGGGCTCTCGCTCGGAAGGGACGGGAAGTCGGGGCTGCCGGCGGACTACGAGGCGGCGCTGTTCGACGACGGCTGGGAGGTACGGGCGAGAGCGAGCTCCAGTCGCGCTTAACACCGGACGTCGACCCCGGCGTGTCCCCGATGCCGGTTGCAGCGCGGGCTCGAACGGAATCAGCGCGCCTTCGAGCCCTTCAATCCCTCGAAGAACATCCCCGCCAACCCATTCAACACATCCGCCCGTTCCCACTGCAAAAAATGCCCCGCCTCCGGCACGACGACCGGCCCGATCCGATTGCGGAACCCCGCCTCACAGCGCTTCACGAAGTCATCGGGAACGACGTGGTCCTCGGGGCCGTAGAGCACGAGCGTCGGAACCTCGACCGGTCCCATCATCGGCAGCTCCGACATCTTTCTTCCGTACTGGAGCTGATAGGGCGCCCAGGACGCCGCCAGCTTGCGCGCGTCGAGGAAGGGCTCCGCCATGAAGTCGATATCGGCGTCGCTGAACGCGCCGGGCGACGCCCAGAGTCGATGCTCATAGAAATCGCGCAGATAGCGTTGGCGGCGCTCGCGCGTGTCGAGCTCGGCGAGCAGTGCCTCGGCGTCCCGGCCCTGGCGGATGCGGTAGTCGCCGGTCGGGCCGTCGGGCAGCGGCATCAGCGAGAGACCGCGCTCGGCGTACCAGCCGGGATTCGCGAAGTCGGTCGGCGGGACGGTGTTGAAGAAGATCATGCGCTCGAGAAAGCCCGGGAAGCGGTTCGCCATGTCGCAGATGACGACGCCCCCGACGTCACCGGCGATGGCGCCGCAGCGCGGGTGGCCGAGCACGTCGTGGACGAGGGTCTGGAGGTCCTTGCTGTAGAGGACGAGGTCGTAGGCATCGTCCGGTGACAGATCCGAGTCCCCGTAGCCGCGCAGGTCGGGGACGATGACTTCGAAGCCCGCCTCGGCGAGCGGTCGGATGTTGCGCCACCAGATGCGCTTCGTCTCGGGATAGCCGTGGACCAGCAGCAGCGGATAGCCGCCCACGCCCTCGCGGACGAAGGCGATCTCGAGGTCGCCGTCGACCTTCGCGCGCTGGATCCGGAAGGCGTCTGCGGCGGGCGTGTCGGGCTGGGTCGGGCGGGGACTCGCCACGTAAGGATCTCCTCGATGTGGGCGTTACTCAGACCCGCGCCGGAATCGGACCGCTCTCGAGTCGCGCGAGCACGGTGTCGAGGGCGCGGCTCACGCGCGTGCAGTTGCGAATGCGTTCGATCCGCGGCCAGGCCGCAGCCTCGCCCTCGGCGATCAGGAACTCCGTCTCGTGGGCGGACAGGGCCGACAAGAGCTTCGACGGATCCCAGGCGCGCCGGCGCGGCAGGATGTTGATGTCGGCCGTGTAGTCCTGGGTTGCGATGCCGTAGGCCATGCGGACGAAGACGTTGAGGGGATAGGAGCGCTCGGTCAGCTTCATGCTGAGCGGATAGGTGGCGCGCATCGATTGGCGCGCGGCCTGGGTCCCGATCTCCCAGAACTTCGCGAAGAGCGTGTCCTCGGCATCCGTGTCGCGCAGCGTCCAGAGCACGATCGGATTGACCTGGCTCGTGATGAAGTGGTTGACGGCGTAGAGGCGCGAGAGCTGGCGCGCCGGCAGATCGTTGGTCACCGAGCCGTCGACCCACTGGCGCGATGCGACGTAAGGCTGGCGCTCCCCCGAATGCCCGCGCGCCATCAGCGTCACGGCCGGGAAGATCCCCGGAATCGCACATGACGCCATCACGGCCTCGCGGATGAAGACCGTCGGCGACGTGATCGCATTGAGGAGCCGGGCCTGTTGATGCAGCTCGCGGGGCGACACCGAGATGTTGATGCGGCGGCCCGTGTGCTCGAAGGCCTCGGCGAAGGTCATGTCCGGAATCCGGTTCTCGACGAAGCTGCGAAGCTCCGCGACGCCGAGTCGCCGGCGCTTTTTCGTCGGCTCGACGTTCGCCTCGAACAGGCCCTCGAATGCGTCGTGGAGCGTCCGGCCCTGGAGCATGACGCGGAGCCCTTCGTCGTCGTGGGTCCCGAGGATCGCGGCGACCAGCGCCCCGGCACTCGAGCCGGAGAGCACGTTCGGCAGCAGCCCCTGCTCGAGCAGGGTCCGCGCGACACCGACGTGAAAGAAGCCGAGGATGCCGCCGCCGGAGAACATCATGGCGGTGCGCCCGAAGCAGTGACTCGCGCGCCGGAAGAACTTGCGCTTCTCGACGAGCGGAAGCTCGTCTTCGCCCTTGGCGCCGAGCTGCTCGATCGCGCCGGCGAGCTCGCGGGAGTAGGCGGTGACGAGGTCCTTGGTCCCGAAGCGCGCGCGGCGGTAGAGGGAGGAGGAGCCCATGCCGCCGGTGTTCCCGTGGATGCCCTCGTTGAGATAGAAGAGCAAGCGACGAGGGTCCCCGGAAGCGCGGACCTCCCGGAGCTCCTCGAGGCGGCGGCGGATCACCTTGAAGTCGTAACGGCGGCTCTCGTCCTTCGCCTTCCAACGGGCCGCGCCCGTCCGCTCGTCTTCGGCCTCGGCGGCGGCGCGCCACTCGTCGAAGCTGCGGGCCTGCGCCATTCGGATCTCCGGTGTCAGCTCGATCGTCTGCGTGACCGCGACCATGGGCATCCTCCTGCGCTCGCTGCCAGGGTAGCCGAAGGTGCTCCGCCGTCCCGCCCGATTCGCGACTCCGGGCCACCCGGAACGTGCTTCTTCCGGCCCACTCGTCCGGTATCGTGCGGTCTTCCACCGCGGGAGAGCGCTGCATGAGCGAAGAGGTCCTCGACGTCGTGATCGTGGGCGGCGGCCTATCAGGCATCGGGGCCGCCTGCCACCTGAGCCAGCGCTGCCCGACCAAGTCCTTCACGGTCCTCGAGGCCCGCGCCGCGATCGGCGGGACCTGGGACCTCTTCCGCTACCCCGGCGTCCGCTCCGACAGCGACATGCACACGCTCGGCTATTCGTTCAAGCCCTGGCGCGCCCGCAAGGCGATCGCTGACGGTGCGTCGATCCTCGACTACGTCCGCGAGGCCGCCCGCGAGCAGGGCATCGAAAAGCACATCCGCTTCGGCCACCGCCTGCGCCGCGCCCACTGGTCGAACGCCGACGCCCTCTGGACCCTCGAGGTCGAACGGGTCGAGCCCGGCGAGCCGGTCGCGAGTCCCCACACGACGACGATCCGCGGCCGCTTCCTCTTCATGTGCAACGGCTACTACCGCTACGACCGCGGCCACGCGCCCCATTTCGAAGGCATGGAGCGCTTCGGCGGCCGCATCGTGTATCCCCAGTTCTGGCCCGCCGACCTCGACCATGCGGGCAAACGCGTCGCCGTGATCGGCAGCGGCGCCACCGCGATCACGCTGGTCCCCGCCATGGCGAAGACCGCCGCCCACGTCACGATGATCCAGCGTTCGCCGACCTGGGTCGTCTCGATGCCGGAAGTCGATCGCATCTCCGTCTGGCTGCGAAGGCTCCTCCCGGATGCGCTCGCCTATCGCGTGACGCGCTTCAAGAACGTGACCTTCCAACGTTGGGTCTACCGCCAGACGCGGCTGCGACCGCAGAAGGTCCGCGAGAAGCTGCTCGCCCAGACCCGCGGCCATCTCGGCCCCGACTACGACGTCGAGAAACACTTCACACCGCGCTACGACCCCTGGGACCAGCGCCTCTGCCTGATTCCGGACGCCGATCTCTTCTTGGCGCTTCGAGAGGGCCGCGCCTCG
>JANNQH010000399.1:0-2886 GCA_031400655.1 Deltaproteobacteria bacterium
CGATCAGGCCGGAAGCGCCTGTCCGGACCATTTCTCGCTGAGCGCGATCAGCTGCTTCGCCGCCTCGCGATCGAGGGCCCACGGCATCACGCCGAGCGACGCTTCCGGTGATTTGATCGGCTCGGCGATCCCGCAATCTTCGCAGTAGACGCCGCCCTTGCCCTCGAGCTCCGGTGCCGTCGCCGCCCAGACGGAAGTCGCGGCGCCCTGGGGCACCAGCTTGAACTTCATCGGCTCCGCCTGCGGCCGCCTGCCCATCATCGCCTTGAAGTCGTCCTGGCTGAGATGGCGGCCGAGCTCCGTATGGATCGCGCCAGGATGCACGGCGAAGGAGCGGATGCCGCGATTCTTGAAGCGATCGTCGAGGAATACGCTGAAGAGGATGTTCGCGGTCTTCGCCTGGCCGTAGCCGGCCCACTTGTCGTAGGGCTCCTTCTCGAAGAGCGGATCCGCGACGCGCAGCGGCGACATGCGATGGCCGCCGCTCGAGAGATTGATGATGCGGCCCGGGGCGCCGGCCAGGACCTGCGGCAGCAGGCGGGCGGTCAGGACGTAGTGGCCGAGATGATTGGTCCCGAGCTGGAGGTCGAGGCCCTCTTTCGTCCGGGAGAGCGGGCACGCCATCACGCCAGCGTTATTGATCAGGAGATTGATCTTCGCAAAACGCTTCGCGATGTCGTCGGCGCCACGGCGAACGGACTCGAGATCCGAGAGGTCGAGCAGCGCGATCTCGAAGTCGCCCTTCGGATTCGCCGCGCGGAGCCCGGCGACCGCCTTCTCCGTCTTCTCTCGATCGCGGGCGACACACACGACCTTCGCCCCCCTGCTCGCGAGCACGCGCGCCGTCTCGACGCCGAGCCCAGCCGACACGCCAGTCACGACGGCGGTCTTACCCTTCAGGTCGATGTCGCGGGCGACTTCCTCGGCGGTCGAGTCGAATCCGAATTGTCTCGTCATGGGGAGCTCCTGCTGGCAAATCAGGTGTTGGCAAATCAGGGGTCGAGTAGGTCGCGGATCGACGGAATGCGCACGAACGCGATGCGGCGGCGGTTCCAGGTGTAGCAGAGGGCGAGACCCTCGCCCGAGGCGATCACGGCGGGGTAGGAGAACTCGCCGGGCCCTGTCTCGACGTCGAAGCCCCAGGGCCAGGAAATGCCGTTGTCACGCGAGAAGAGCAGCGAGAGCGGTGTTCGCGCGCCTCGTTTGCCGGGGACGGGATTGCAGGCGAGGGCGAGGGTCCCGTCGGCCAGGCGCGTCAGGTCGAGGCCGCTGTTGTTGTTGGGCACGTCGATCGGATACGCGGTCGACCAGCGGTGGCCATCGTCCTCCGAGTCGCTGCGATGGATGCGGCCGTCGGTCGTGCGGAAGAGGGCGTGGATGCGACCCGGCGCGGATTCCCAGAGCGTCGGTTGGATCAGGCCCTTGCCCTCGAAGTGCGCGCGATCGATCGCGACCTTCCCGGTCGTGACCCAGCCGTCGACGCCATTCGGACTGCGGTCGAAGAAGGCTTCCCAATTCCGCCATCGTTCGCTCGACGCGCCCGCGAGCCAATCCCCCGACGCCAATCGGATCGGCTTGTTGCGCACCGCCCCGCGCCCGCCGCGATCGCCCGGCACGAGGGGCACAGCCGATTCGAAGCGGAGGCCCCCATCGCGAGAGCGTGCGATCCAGGTCTGCCAGCTCCGGATGCTCGCGCCGATCTTGAACTGCAGCGCGATCTCGCCCGTGCTCGTCGCATCGCCGAGCCGCCGATCGTCGAGTCGGTAGAGGACGGGATTCCAGTGGGCCACGTCGGCGACCTTCGCGGCGAGGCGGGGCTCCCCGAACGCGGGGGACTCGCTGTCTCGCGTGGTGTTCTTGGGGCGCGCCTCGGCCAGCCAGATTCCGACGTCGCGATGGCCCTCGCGAGTGCCCGCGAAGAACGCGACGAGCAGCGCGCCGTCCCCCGTCTCGACGAGTGTCGAGGCGTGGCACTGCGCAAAGGGTCGCGCGTCGCCGAAGACGAAGGCGCGCTCGCTGGCGCGGCTCGGAAGGGAAAAGCTCGTCAGGTTTCATGCCTCCTGCGCGCCGCGATCTCACCCCGCCGCGCGAGTCTGGCACATCACCGACGGTGTGCGATCGACACCCCAGCTTGTGCCGAACTTCCGCGCCCCAGCTCCGGAGAAAACACCATTTTTGAAGATTTGTGTGCGTATGAAGTTCACCGGACTTGCGTATCGGGTCGCTGCGGCCGATAGGCCCGGTCGACTACCAAGGAGACGCCCGTGTTCAAGATCGGCGACGACATTCTCTTCCAGGAACCGGCGGTCAGCGGTCGGCGGCTTCGACGTTCGGTCGTCGTGGCGACGGCGGAAGACGCCATCTCGGTTCGCTTCGTGGGCAAGCCCTTCGAGTTTGGGGTGGATCAGGAAGCCCTGATGTACTTCACCCCGAAGCGGGAGTTCATGCAGCAGATCGGACGGATCACCGCGATCGAGGTCGTGGATACGCCCGTGAACCCGGAGGAGGCCGAGGTCGAAGATCGAGGTCCCATCTTCGTGCTCGAGCCGATCGGCGACCCGATCTCCGCGGAGAGTCGCCAGTTTTATCGGGTGAGCACGATCTCGGCGAAAATTGAGGCGCGCTTCGGGAAGGGCGCCAAGCTCCAGGTCCAGGATCTCAGCGCGACGGGCTTCGCGGTGCTGTCGGACGAGCGTTTCTCGGTCGGGCAGCTGGTCGACGTCGCGATCCGCCACGAGGACGAGTCCTGTCACGGGAAAGTGTCGATCCAGAGCTTGCGCGAGCTCGAGAGCGGCAAGCTTCGCTACGGCCTGCGGGCGATCGAAGAAGACCCGCACGCCCGCAATTTCCTCAAGACGCTCCACCACATCTCGCTCGCCGTCCAAC
>JANNQH010000400.1:0-10572 GCA_031400655.1 Deltaproteobacteria bacterium
TCCTCGCGGCCGATGGCTTCGGCGGCCTCCAGTCGGACCTGATCTCCTGGGACGACGAGACGGCGGACTCGCTTCGGCGCGTGACCGATACCAACGGCCAGAACGAGCTGCCCGCCGCGCATTTCTAGCGCTTCGCGGGCAAAGCGGCGGCGGCGTGCGTCGTGCGGCTGTCAGCGTTGCCGCGGACTTCCGATCGTGAACGGCGGCGGAGGCGTCGACGTCTCGATCGTGTTCAGCACCCAGGTCGTCATGTTTCGGCGTTCGAGGATCCGCCACTCGCCGTCGCGGCGCTCGAAGACGTCGAGGTAGCGCGTTCCGGTGACGTTCAGCAGGACCTCGCCCTGCTCGTTGGCCGGAAAGCGCGCCGCGTTCGTCGTGTAGGTTTCGCAACGCGCGCGTCCGTGCTCGAAATCGAGCTCGATCCAGGGAGCGCCGAAATCGTGCATCGTTCCCTGCAGGCGGGAGAGCGAGTTCTCGAGCCAATCGATCGCCTCGTCACGTGCTCCAGAGAAGATCTCGCCGTAGTGGATGCGCGCATCGGGATGGAAGCAGTCGCGCAGGCGCTCGAAGTCGAGTCCGTCGACCGCTCGCGCATAGGTCAGGATGACGCGGGTGATCGCTCGCTCCGCCTGCAGGATTTCGAGATCGTCCGCGCCCATGGCTCCCTCCTCGATTGGGTGAGCCGAAGCATCGCAAATGGAGGCGCGGGCCGCGTCCACCTCCGCCAGGCAAGATTCGGCACAATCGAAGGAGTCTGCTAAGGTCGGCCCGATTCGTGCTTCCGATCGGACTACAGCACGCGGCCTAGCCAGGCCCCCCTGTCCCCCAATCGAAAAAACCAATCGCACTCCGGGACCGCCCTCTGGGAAGCGTCGCAGATGGGAAGCGTCGCGAAGTGCTTCATCGCCGTTTGGCTCCCGAATCCAGATGATCTGGATTGGGGAGCACGGCCTGTCGGCGGACCGCATTGACGGCCCCGACGAGGAAACCATTTGAGCAAGAAAATCTATGTCGGCAACCTTCCCTTCTCTTCCACGGAGAGTGACCTCCGGACCCTCTTCGCACGCCACGGTGACGTAGCATCGGTCAACGTGATCATGGACCGCGAGACCGGTCGCGCACGCGGCTTCGCGTTCGTCGAAATGGAGAAGGAAGACTCGGCCCGAGAGGCGATCCGCTCCCTCGACGGCACGGATCTGGACGGACGCGCCCTCCGCGTCAACGAGGCCGAGGACAAGCCCCGCGGCGGCGATCGCCGCTAGGCCCCGCCACCCACCGGGAACCAGGCTCTGCGGGGCACGCGCGAGCTCGCGCGTGCCCCGTCGGCCCTGATCTGAATTCCACATCTCACCGCGAGCTGAGAACCCATGGCCCGAACCCGAGTCTTCGTCAGCTTCGATCGCGAGAACGACGCCGACCTCGTTGCGCTGCTGCGGTCTCAGGCGAAGCGGCCGGAATCGTCTTTCGAGATCATCCCGGGCGCGCATGGTGGATCGGCAAACGAGCTCTCGGAAGAGAGGGCACGCGCCGAGATCCAGGCGGCGGATGAAGTCGTGGTGATCTGTGGCGAGCATACGCACGAATCGAAGCGCGTCGCCGCGGAGCTGGGCATCGCCCGGGAAGAGTCGAAGCCCTATCTGCTGCTATGGGGTCGCCGCGAGAAGATGTGCACGAAGCCCGACGGGGCGACGTCCAACGACGCGATGTACAGCTGGACACGAGAGATCCTGGAGAGCCAGATCTCGATGACCCTCCGCAATGCCAAGCCCTTTGCGGTGCCCGAGAACTGTAAGCGGGTCCATCCCTGAGGCTCGTTCGCCGGTAGTCCGCCGGCGCCCTGGTAATGGCATATTGCGCGCTAACAGAACTGCGCGGCAAAGCCCTCCATCTGGCGACGCTTCGCGTCGACGGTCGTGAAGTCGCCCTGCATCAAGCTCCAGGCCGGCAGGATGACGCCCGTGACGCCCATCTCTTCGAGGTGGTGATAGAGCTCGGCGCTCGGTTCGGCTCGGGGCGAAAGGATGATCTCGAAGGGGGACGCATCCGCCCCGGCGTCTTTTCGCGCACGCTGGATTCGCTCGATCACCGTGGGAATCTCGTCGACCGCGAAGTCGAGCCCCATCCAGCCATCACATCGCGCCGCCCGACGAATCGCCGCCTCCGTGTGGCCACCTACGTAAAGCGGAATCGGATGATCGGGCTTCGGCTCCGCGTACACCCGAGCGAAATCGAAATGCTCACCGTGGTACTCGACGCTGCCCTCGCTCCAGAGCTGGCGGATGATCTCGATCATCTCGTCGCTTCGCGCACCTCGGCCCGCGAAGGGATGTCCCAGGACTTCGATCTCTTCGGCGAGCCAGCCGACCCCCAGGCCGAGAGAGACGCGACCCCGGGAGAGGATCGACGTCGTTGCCAGGCTCTTGGCGACGCTGAAGGGATCGCGCATCGGCAAGATGTAGACGTAGGTGCTGAAGCGGAGGCGGGTCGTGACCGCAGCCATGGCTGCGATCGCGGGCCACGGGTCCAGGAAGGGAGCCCGGGGGTTGAGCTCGTACTCGGAGTACGGATAGGAAGAGGCGGCCTCTTCGGGCAGGGCCACGTGATCGGGCAGCACGACGCCTGTGTAGCCGAGTCCTTCGGCGATCTGCGCGAGCGCGAGCAATTGTTCGGGCTCACAGAAGATCAGGGATTGCCAGAATTTCACGGCTTACCTTTCACGCGCGCCGCGCGTCTGCTTGTCGAGGGCTCGCGTAAGGATCGACAGGAAACCAAGAGCCGCCCGAATGCCGAGTGTCCACCCATTTGAATCGAAGCCAACAGGAGGCAGAGAATGAACTAAGCTGTAACGGAACCCGGAATTCCCTTCCAGGATGGCGCAGTAATGCGATCGCGAAGCGCTTGGGTGACTTTACTTGGGCTCCTTTTTGTTGCTTCTCGCCTGGCCGCCGAAGACCACGGTCGCGGGATGGTGGTCGGTGGGCCGCTCGGCGGGACAATTCTGCCTCCCGCTGACTAGCAGTGATCTGGGTGCCCCAACCGCCGATCGCGATAGCCGACGGGAGGAGCTGATGGTGAAGTCAGGGACGGACGCGGGCTCGCCGCCGGCGCTCGACACCGCCTGGAAGGCCTACCGCGAGGGCATCGAGTCCCTGCGCGAGACTCTCCACACCATGCCGATCGCGCAAACGGCCGCAGACCACGCCGCGGCCGATCGCTGGCTGCTCCAGAGTCAGGCCGCCGCTCACAACCTCGTCCTCGCGCCCGATCCGCGACGTCCGCGCTTCCTGCTCCACAGCGTCTTCGAGCCGAACGTCTACAACTGGCTGCTGCCGAATCCGGACTTCCTCTATCGCTATGCCTTCCTCGATGGTCGGGGGACCTACCGGATCGAGGGCGTTCGGCGCAACGCGCATTTCGTCGATGCCCAGATGATCAGCGGGTTCTGGGGCGATCCGAAGATGCGAATGCTGGAGTCCTACAACTTCGATGCACTGGGGATCGCAGCCGGCGCGCAGGTCGGGATCCAGCTCGGCCCAGAGCCGCCGAAGCAACCGTGCCCGTGGATCCGGACGGATCCCGACGCCGAGCGCAACACGCTGATCGTGCGCGAGGCCTTCTACGACTGGAGCCGGGAGCAGCGCTCGAGCCTGCGCATCGAGTCGACCGCTCTTGATCGGCTGAGGGCTCAGCCGGCGATCGAATCGCAGGCGTCCGGCGAGGCGGAGCTGGCGCATCGGCTCGACGCCGCGCTGCGCATGATCCGCTTCTGCCACAACACATTCTCCGGACAGCTCACGGCGAATGTCGTCGAAGCCGTGGGCTACAACCGCTTTCTCCTCCTCGATACGAGCCGCGACGAAGCCGCTGCGAATCCCGTGGCGGGCTATGTGCCGGTCGTCTTCGAGCTGGATCCGAAGGAAGCGCTCGTGCTCGAATTCGAGCTTCCACGCGCCTCGTATTGGGGCCTTCAAGTCGGCGATCTGTGGTGGCAGGCAGCCGACTACGTCGATCACCAGAGCAGCTTGAACGGACATCAGGTCAAGGCAGATCCGGATGGACGCGCGCGGATCGTGGTGGGCGCCGACGATCCGGGCGTCGCGAATTGGCTCGACACGACCGGCCTTTCGCGCGGTGTGGTCCTGCTGCGCTGGTACCATGCGGATCGACATCCGATTCCCGAAGCGAAGCGGATGCGGATCTCGGAGCTGGCCGAGGTGTTGCCGCCGGGAACCGCCCGCGTCGATCGAGAAGAGCGACGGAGGCGTCTCGCGGCGCGCCGGGAGGCCGTGCTCGGTCGCTACGACGCTTGACGCCTCCCTTCCGAATCATGGAGCTTGACACGATGAGTCAGAAGTTCGTCGATCCCCGGAAACCGCTGCCGCGTCCGGACTGGGTCCGGCAGGTGAACCGCGAAGGCGAGATCTGGCAGGCCGCTGTAATGCTCGCAGACATGGTCCCGCTCGACAGTCAATCGCTGATCGACGCGGCCATGCGCGAGACCGGCCTCGACGATTTCGGCGAGGAGGAGAATTGGCGCGAGCCGCTCGAGGTCCTGACGGAGGCCCTCGAGCGGGAGGCCGACCTGAACCTGATGGGGCGCCTGTGTACGCGGAGCGAGCTGATTCTCTGGCTCCGCAATCGGCTGAAGATCGTCGATCTCGTGAAGCGGCATCCCGAGATCCGGGACGAGCCCATCGAGAATCCGATCTTCATCACGGGTCTCCCTCGGACGGGAACCTCTATCCTGCAGGAGCTGCTCTGGCAGGATCCGCGCCTTCGAACGCCGCTCTTCTGGGAGACCCTTCATCCGGTCGAGTCCGAGCTCTCCCAGGGACGCGACGAGTCCGCGCGGGCGAGCGGGCACGACCTCATCCAGCAATGGATCCGCGTCACGCCGGAGATCCAGACCATGCACGAGACGGCGGGATCGATCCCCGCGGAGGATGCGTCGGTCTGGGCCTTCACACTCGTCAGTGATCACATCCAATCCTTCTATCAGATGCCGACCTACGACGCCTACGTCAATGCGTTCGACCCGCTTCGCCTCTACCGCGCTCACAAGCTCTTTCTCCAGGTCCTGCAGTGGAAGAGCCCGCGTCGTCGCTGGTTCGGCAAGACGCTTTACCACCTCGGTCATCTACCGGCGCTCTTCGAAGTCTACCCGGACGCGCGGATCATCCATACCCATCGCGACCCGATCCGGAGCATGGCCTCGGTGACAAACCTGCTGCGCACCTTCTACTGGCAGCGCAGCGATCGCGACTTCGACGCGCCGGGATTCGAGGAGATCACGACGGCCGGTCCAACGGCCGAGCGACTGGAGGCGGTCATGGCACTGCGGGATCGCAACCAGATCCCGCCGGACCGCATCGTAGACTCGCGTTATCAGGATCTGATGAACGACCCGGTCGCGATGATCGAGCGGCTATATCGGGCGCTCGAGATTCCCTGCGACGAGGCGGTGGGGGAGCGAGTGCGTCTTTATCTCGCGCACAAGCCGAAGGACAAGCACGGCGTGCACCGCTACAAAGCGCTCGAACCGAGTGAGCTCGCGCAGATCCGTCCTCATTTCAGACGATATCAGGAGCGCTACGGCGTCCCGGACGAGTTCTAACGGAAGAGTTCAGCGATCCTGAACGGATGGCCGTCCCCCTGCCATTGGCTCGCGATCGTCACTCGCCAGATTTCGCAAAGCTCGCGGCGGCCGAGTGCCGACTCCGTCGCGAATCATTGTCCAGGTAGGACGCACTTCTGCCGGCGTTGACATTCTGAGATCCGGCAGAGGAGCCGGCGGAGTTCGTCGCGGCGGCGCGAGAGACTCGACGGCCCGAAGCGGGCGCGCAGCGTCTGGGAAGCGCCGGGCGTGCCGACGGTGCAGACGCTCGGTAGTATCCCGTGCGTGTCGGATAGCATCCTCGCCAAGGGCTCCTCGGCCAGTGCGGCCCCTGCCGGTCGTATCGGCGCGACGCTCGCGGACATCTACTTCTCCGTGGATGTGGAGACCGATGGTCCCATCCCCGGGCAATACTCGATGCTCAGCTTCGCGATGGTGCCAGCGGGTCGGATGGACGGAAGTCTCTACACCGCCCCAGCGAACTACGACGACCATTTCTACGTCGAGTTGAAGCCCATCTCGGAGCAGTTCGAGAGAGCTGCTTTGGCCGTCAACGGCCTCGACCGAGATCGCCTCTCGAGCGAGGGACAAGAACCGTCTGAAGCGATGCGGGCGGCAGCCGACTGGGTGCGCGCCCGATGCGCGGGCGGCGACCCCGTCCTGGTGGCGTATCCGCTCGGCTTCGATTGGTCGTGGATTCATTGGTACTTCGTGCGCTTTGTTGGAACGTCGCCGTTCAAACACTCACGGGCCTTCGACCTGAAGACCGCCGTGGCCGTCACGGAGGGGATCCCGATCTCCCGCGCGGGTCGCTCGCGCCTCCCCAAGTCGCTGATGGCAAACCGCGCACACACGCACCACGCTGCAGACGACGCGATCGCACAAGCCGAGATCTTTGCCAAGCTGATGACAGGCGTAAGCAAGCGACGTGACCCCTGACATAATCCAGGCGCGGAAGGCGAATACGAACGCTTCGCTGGAACGCGTCCGGACCGCATTTCTCGAACAGCTCGGCGACGAGCGAGCTGCCGCACTCGGCACGCACACTACCGTCTACGTCACGGGGTCCGGTGGCCGAGGGGATATGGGCGCAGCAAGCGATTTGGATCCCTACGTCGTGGGCGTCGATGCTGTGACTGTCCCCGCGCATTCGGAGAATGCAGCGGACGTCATCGCAGCCGCGCTACGGCACGCGGTCAAGCGTGCTGGACTCCCCGAGCTCGACGCGGAGGGCAAATACGCCCGCCTCGTCACGGCCGAGTCCCTATTCGAACATCTCGGCAGCCCGAAAGACGACCAGACCGACGCCCTCACGAAGCGCATGTTGCTCCTCCTCGAGAGCCGCTCGCTCGTCAATGAAGGCGCGTATGGCCGCCTTGTCGGGAAGACCATCGATGCATACTGGAAAAACGCGGAACAACATCCGAGCGACTACCTCCCCATTGTTCTTGTCAACGACATCGTCCGCTACTGGCGCATCGTACTCCTCAATCACGAGTCGCGACTGCGGGAGAAGTCAAAGAAGGCCCTGTTCTCTTCCCAGGAAGAAATGGCACTCCGTCGCTACGGCAGCTACAAGCTGCGCGTTCCGCGGTGCTTGAGCTGCTTCTCAGCGCTGGCGTACTTGCTCGCGCTTACGCCGACGGAACCGGCGCACGTAAGGCGCGAGGACATCATCCGCATGGTGGGCATGACACCGACAGAGAGACTCGAGCAGCTGCGCGGCAATCCGAACGCACCCGCCGAGACTCTAGATGCATTGCGGGAGCTATACGCCGCGTATCTCCAGAGGACCGACGGGGGCAAGACCGAACTGACCGACGGGCTGAGGAGCGATGCGACGATCGTTCGGGACGTCTCCCAGGACGGAAAGGAATTCACACGGCACATGTTCCACCTCATTCAGACGCTGGGCGGTGGAAGAACGCTGCATCGGGCGATCGTGGTCTGAGCTCGCGTCGATGCCGGATGCAACCTGTGTGCGCTCAAAATTCGTTTGGGGGGCTTAGGCGTAGTTTGGACGCACTACGGACAACTACTTCGTCCCCGCACACTCGAAAAATTCTTCCTTCGCCTGTGGTGTGCGGCTCCATGGATCGGACCGAACCGTCCGAATCGCCTCCAGAGATCAATCTGGGTCGCAGCGCTCTCTCGGCCCCGAATTCGCCGTCTCTGGTTCGGATCCCCTCGAGCCGATCGCCCAATTCTCAAGAGAAAGTGAAGGGAGCTGTTCGGAATTCGGATTCCGCCGAAGCGGATGTTGCTTTGATTACCGTGTCATTCCGAGCAGTGAGCCACGCATTCCCTACGGACACGCACATCGAATCATTTCGGTCGAGCAGCGAATTCCTCGCAGGAAGCAGGAAATCGGGACTCCCTCGTCCTTGCGGGCAGAGCGAACCCGAATCCGGCAATCCTGCGACGCGACTGAAAGAATCCCAGCGTGTAGACGAGGAGATTCGAGCTGCCATGATCGCGATCGTCGCCAAGAGGCGGAGCGGCTTACTACGCCTCAGCGCCGTCCACGCGGTGCGCCGGCTCGAACACGAACCCTTGGTAGTCCTTGCCAGCCACTTCGGAGATGCGCTGGTAGTACAGAGAACCACCCAGGTATACGGAGAAGTAGCGAGGCTTGCCCGGAACGTTTGCGCCTGTCCACCACGAATCGGTGCGGGGGAAGAGCGTTGCGTTGGCGAGCGCGCTGACTTCGGTGGCCCAGGCCGCTTCGCTGTCGGTCGTGGGCTCGATCGCGGCCAGCTCCCGCTCGCGCAGATGGCGCATGCAGTTGCCAATCCAGCCCATCTGGCGCTCGGCGCCGAGTGGCATGTTGTAGAACACGCCGGGCGACCCCGGACCGTGGATCATGAACAGGTTGGGAAAGCCGCCGATCGTGAGACCGAGATAGTTGTGGAACCGGTCGCGCCATCTCGACCTCAGGCTCACGCCGCCGCGTCCCTTCGGATTGAGACGCAACATCGAGCCGCTGATGGCATCGAAGCCCGTTGCCAGCACGAGCATGTCGATCGGGTGCTCGCCCGTCCGGGTCACCACGCTGGTCGGGGTGAACCGCTCGATGGGATCCTCGCGCAGGTCGACCAACGTGACGTTGTCGCGGTTGAATGTCTCGAAGTAGCCGTTGTCGAGGATCGGACGCTTGGTCATCACGAAGTGGTCGGGTATCAACTTCTCGGCCGTCTCGCGGTCGCGCACGATCGCGCGGATCTTGGCCTTCACGAAGTCGGCCAGCGACTTGTTGGCCTCCTCGTTGATCGCGATGTCGTTGTAGCTCTCGAGAAAGAATCGGAAGCTCCCTCGTTGCCAAAGCTTCTCGTACAGTGCCTCACGCTCCTCGGGGGTCGCCGCGAGCGCCGAGCGCGTTTGGGTGTCGGAGGGGAACCCTCCGGAATGCGCGTACATCATCGCGCGGACGGTCTCCCAATTCGCTCTCGCTTCCGCCATCTCTTCGGGCGTGATGGACCGGTTGCCTGAAGGAAAGGCGTATTGCGCCGTGCGCTGGAACACCGTCACGTGCGCCGCCGATTTGGCGATCTCGGGGATCGCCTGGATCCCCGAGGAGCCCGTCCCGATCACGGCCACGCGCTTGCCCTCGAAGGAAACGGGCTCATGAGGCCAGTGGCCGGTGTGATAGGTCTCGCCGGCGAAGTCATGGATTCCCCGGATGTCGGGCATGTTCGCCGTCGACAGGGCGCCCACCGCACAGATCAAGAACTGGGCGGAGGCGCGCACGCCCGTGTTGGTCTCGACCGTCCAGCGCTGCGCTGCTTCGTCGTAGCGGGCGTCTTGCACCCAGGTCTCGAATTGGATGTCGCGGCGGAGGTCGAACCGATCGGCAACGTGTTCGAGGTAGGCCAGCACCGCGGGCTGCTCGGACTGGGTCTCCTCCCAATCCCACTCCTTCATGAGCTCGTCCGTGAACGTGTAGCAGTAGAACGGGCTGCCGGGGCCATCGACCCGTGCACCCGGATAGCGGTTGTACCACCAGGTGCCTCCGACGTCGCTGGCCCCGTCGTACACCCGGACGGAAAGGCCCATCTCGCGCAGATGGTGCAGGGCGTACATGCCGCTGACGCCCGCACCGACGATCACGGCGTCATAGTGTTCGACCGGTCCGCTCGCTCGCAGAGGCTGATTCTTGCTCGTCATTTTCTTCTCCTGCACACACCCTGCGAGCTTGACCGCCGAAGGTGGCAAAATCGATTCTCAGGCTCGGTCTCCATCATCGAGATTAGTGGAGTGGAACTGCGTGGTCGAAGCGATTGATGATCGACCAGAGGCAGAATTGAGCCTGCGGACGAGTTCTGAGAAAACACACCCTGATCGGCTCGGATTCCTGAGTGAATCCGAGCCTGTAGACTAGGATTCCCTCCGATCGGGAACTGGGAACCTCCTCGCCACAAACAGAGAATAACCCTCGCCAACAGGGAATCGCTGCGCCTGAGAGATCTCAGCATTCCGTCGCCCGGGTCGCGCCCCCACCTGCGATCGGAGTAGCGTGGTGCGAGCTGCCTTCAGCCCAGGGCGTGCAGTCCGACTACGCCCGCTCGGTGATCTCGAGCGGAATTCGGTTCTCGACCGCAAGAAAATGCTTGAACTCGATGCCCTGCTGATTGTAGGGTGGTGGGGAGAGTCGGGCCCATTGAACTCGCCCCGGCTGCCCTGTCGAAACCGAGGGTTCGACCCAATGTCGTAGCGTCTGCTCGAAATCAGCATCGACTTGCCCGTCGTGCCTCCGGAATGGATCGCAGCCCTGGACGTCGGCCGGCAATTCCTTCGGAGGCCGGAGGATCCTCAATGCTGTGCTCACCGCTTCGCGCCGGACTCCGAACCTGCATGCTGCTGTTCGTCGTCCTGCTCTGCGCCATCGTCGATGCGGCGCCTGCGGCTGCGCAGCTGGCCGTCTCGATCGAGGCGAATCCCGGCGTCGCCGTGCCCGGCGA
>JANNQH010000401.1:0-1758 GCA_031400655.1 Deltaproteobacteria bacterium
TTCGGGGTCGCGCCGCGCAGCGTGTGGCCGCCGAGAAAGGGGTCGCCAAGGGCCACGGCGGCGTCCGGTGTGATCGATTCCCGATCGAGGCGCGACCGGATCGCCCGGGCGTCGGCGTCGGCGCGCTCGCCGCGCTTGTCGCGCGAGAGGTAGACATGGGTGAGATCGACGAGCGTCGGCTCGCGCCAGCGCTCGGCGTTCTCGTCGAAGTATTTCCGGAGTGCTCCCTCGTCGACGGTCTCGCCGCGGACGCGGGCGCGGACGACGGCCTGGATGCGGTCGATCAAACGGCGGCGGACGACCGTGTCGCTCCGCTCCATGCCGAGCGCGACGGCCCGGGCATACAGCGCTTCGTCGGTCTCGGTCGTCTCTGGATCGAGGAAGCGCATGTTCTGGACAAGGCGTTGGTGGACCACCGCGTCGATCTCGGGAAGTCCGATCGCGAAGGCCTGGTCCAGCCAGAGCGCGTCTTCGATCGCCTGATTCTCGAGTGCCCGGGCTTCTTCGGCATCTGCGGGCCGCCCGACCTGGAGGGCGAAAGCCTCGATCCGTTCCGCGACCTCGCTGCGCGGCACTTCGATGGAGCGCCCAACGGACTCGCCGCCGAAGCCCGTCTGGAGCGCGAAGAGCAGCGCGCCGAGCGCAAGAAAATGGAGCAGCGGTGCACGCAGCAAACAGGGGCCTTTCCAATGGGATCGGAAGGCTATCGTAACCCGATGAATCGATCTCCGTCCTCCGCGTTGGCACGCGACAATCTCGCGCTCGTCGATCGTTATTTCGAGCTCATGCAGAAGGGCGATCCCGGGATCGCCGAGCTGTTTGTGGAGAACGCACGCTGGCTCGCACCCCAGGCCGGGCCGCTCGGCCGCTGCCACGAAGGGCGGGGCGCCGTGCTCGCGCTGATGGCCAGCGGAATCGGGCTCTACGACTCGACCCGACCGATGCAGATCGAGCGGACGGCGTGCCTCGCCGGCGACGAGCTCGTCTATATCGAGATGACGATCCGGGCGACGACGAAGGGCGGCCTGCCCTACGAGAACCACTACGTGATGGTCTTCCAGATCCAGGACGGTCGGATCGTCGAGGTGCGCGAGCATGTCGATTCGCTCTACGCCCAGCGGCTGCTCTTCGATCCGGTCGGAATGGCCTCGCCCCTCGATGCGCGCGGTCGCTGACGGTCGGCCCCGAATCGCTCTACCAGGAACTTTCGACCAGGAACTCCTCTACCCGAAACAAGAGGCAGCATGAACAGATCTGCGTGCATCAAAGCAATGGGACTGATCCTGATCACGTTCGCGGTAGCCCTCGCGGGCTGTGGTCGCGAATCGACCGAGGGTGGGGAAGCCGCGACCGCTGATTGGCCTTACTACGGCGGCGACGAGGGAGGCCAGCGGCATTCGAGCCTCACGCAGATCAATCCAGAGAATGTGAGCCGGCTCGAGGTCGCCTGGACCTATCACACGGGCGACATGATCGACGTGGCCCAGACGAGCGGGGCGAAGGAGGGCTCGCCCCACGCCTCGACGAGCTTCCAGAACACGCCGATCCTGGTCGACCGGACGCTCTATCTCTGCACGCCCTTCAATCGCGTGATCGCCCTCGATCCCGAATCGGGCCAGGAGAAATGGAGCTTCGATCCGAAGGTCGACCTCGAAGGCCTCTACCTGGTCAATTGCCGCGGCGTCACGGCCTGGACCGACGCGCGCGCAGAAGAGGGCGCCTACTGTCAGAAGCGGATCTTCATGGGCACCATCGACG
>JANNQH010000402.1:0-4406 GCA_031400655.1 Deltaproteobacteria bacterium
CATCCACAATCGTTCGAAGCCCATCCGCCCTCCTCCGATGCTGTCCGCGCGCCCGACCGCCTGGATCGGGATCGTGGGATTCGTCGGAAAATCGGACGGATAGCTTGAGTCCCTGCGCGGAAAATGCCGGCCCGCGCGCGAAAAAAAACCGGGCCGACTCCGAAACCCACTCCGGCACACACTCCGACACATACTCCGACACACAAGAGGCCCGAGACCTCGGCGCCGGACGACGCCGCTCAGGGCTTCTGGGAGGAGACGATCCAGGTCGAGAAATACTGGGAGCCACCGCCATAGGCGTGGCCCAGGGCCTTCTTCGCCCCGTCGACCTGGTGCTGGTCCGCCGTTCCGCGCACCTGGCGTGCCGCCTCGGCGAATCGGATCAGCCCCGACGCCCCGATCGGATTCGACGACAGCACCCCGCCCGACATGTTCACCGGGAAGTCGCCATCCATAGCCGTCGCGCCCTCGTAGGTCATCTTCCAACCCTGATTGCGCTCGGTGATCAGCATGCCCTCCATCCACATCGGTTCGAACCACGAGAAGGGCACGTAGATCTCGGCGCAGTCGAGCTCCTCGCGCGGCTTCGTGATGCCCGCCTTCTTGTAGAGGTTCTTCGCGTTGTCGAGGGTCGCTCGGGGCATCACCTGATCGCGCCCCGAGAACATCGTCGGCTCACTCCGCATCTCGGTCGCATGGATCCAGGCGACCTTGCCGGAGCGCCGACTCGCGAGCGACTCCTTCTCCATCACCATCGCGCAGGCGCCGTCCGACGACGGACAGGTCTCGAGGTAGCGGATCGGATCCCAGAGCATGGGCGAGTTTGCGACCATCTCGAAGGAGATGTCCTTCAGCTGAAGATGGGCGAGCGGATTGCGCAACGCATTCTGGCGATCCTTCACCGCCACGCGAATCCCCGTATCCTCCGGCGCCCCGGACCGCCGCATGTAGCCGCGCACGAGCGGCGCGAAATAGCCGCCCGCGCCCGCCACCGCGGCCAGCGAGAACGGCAGCGAGATCGAGAGCGCCCAGGTGGCGTTCGATTCGCTCTGTTTTTCATAGGCGACGCATAACACACGGTCGTGGATCCCCGACTGGACCATGCTCGCCGCGACGATGCCCGTCGAGCCGCCGACGCTGCCCGCAGTGTGGACGCGCAGCATTGGCTTGTAGGCACCGCCGATCGCGTCGTTGAGAAAGAGCTCGGGCATCATGACACCCTCGAAGAGGTCTGGCGCCTTCCCGATGATGACCGCGTCGATGTCTCGCCAGCTACAGCCCGCATCGGCCAGGGCGCGCTCCGCCGCCTCGCGGATCAGCCCGGGCATCGACACGTCGAGCCGCTTGGCTTCGTACTTCGTCTGTCCGATCCCGACGACCGCCGTCAACACCGCCATGACTAGTTGCCCTCCAGGACACAGACCAGATTCTGTTGCAGGCAGGGGCCCGAGGTCGCGTGGGCCACGCCGCGATCGGCCTCGCCGGACCAGATACGCGACGCGCATTCCCCGATCCGCGCCAGACCGACCGCCATCAGCGGATTGCCGGCGAGCGCCCCACCCGACGGATTGACCTTCGTCTTCTGGGAAAGGCCGAGGGCCCGCTCGACCAGGATCTCCTGATGAGTGAACGGCGCCGACAGCTCGGCTACGTCGATCTTGTCGTTCGACACGCCCGCCTTGCGCGCCGCGATCTCCGTCGAGCGTGAGCGGCCGAGATCGCGCACGCCGAAGTCCATCGGCTCACAGATGTGCTCGAGTCCGCGGATCCAGGCCGGTCGATCTCGGAGCTGGCGGGCGCGATCGCCGGCGGCGAGCACGATCGCCGAGGCGCCGTCCGAGATCGGGGCGCAGTCCGATCTACGCAGCGGGTTGACGAGAAATGGCTCCGCCAGGATCTGCTTCACCGAGAAATCGCCCTTCACCTGGGCGTTGGGGTTGCTCTTCGCGTGGCCTCGATCGCGCACCGCGACCGCCGCCATGTCCTCGGGGCGCAGCACGCCAGAATCGAGGCAGTGGCGCGCCTGGAGCCCTGCGACCGAGATCGCATCGGGCCACAGCGGCATCACCATGTAGGGATCGAGCTGGAGCGCCATCGTGAGCGGCGGATCCCCCATCGAGGGCTTGCCAAAACCGTAGACGAGCGCGGTGTCCGCATAACCCATCTGGATCTTGACCCAGGCTTCGTAGAGCGCCCAGGCACCGTCCATCTCGACGTGGCTCTCGCAGACGGGCGGCCACGCGCCGACGGCATCGAGGCCCGAGACGAACGCGAACGACTGGCCGGCGAGATAATCGCTCGAGCCCGAACAGATGAAGTCGAAATCGGCGCTCGTGAGCCCGGTCTGCTCGCGCAGCGCCTGGATCACGGGGATCAGGATCTCGATCTCGTTGCGGTCGGGCTCGCGCCGCACCGAGGGGCTCTGGGTGAATCCGACGACGGCCACCTCCCGCATCAGATGTGCTCCTTGTAGCTCTCGTACTTCGCGTCGGGCTCGTTGATCGCTCGGAAATAGAGAATGTTCGCCGTCGACGTCGTCCACTCGGAGCTGGGCTTCCAGACAGCCTGGACGCGCATGCCCATGTGGACGTCCTCGAGCTTGGCGTCGAGCACGTGGATCAGGATCGTATCCGCCCCGTCGAGCAGCACGTTGACCGTGATGTACGGCAGCGGGAGCGCGATGTTCTGGGACGCTACGCGCACGATCGAGAAGGTCACGATCGTGCCCTTGTCCGAGAGCTCGACGGATTCTTCACCGAAGGTGACGCCGTGCATCGGACAGGCGCCGCGACTGGGAAAGTAGACGCGCCCGTCCACCGGGCAGCGCTGGCCCAGCAGCTTCCCCTCGGCGATCGCACGCAGGAAGCGCGAGGCAGATTGGCCCGCGCTGAAGGCGTAGTCGAGCGAGATCGGACACGAGAGCATGGTCACCGGTTGACTCGCAGTCTCTTCGCTGGGACTCATGTTTGCTCCTTGGAAAATCAGGCCGGCTCGAAGACGAAGTCCGTGATGGATCCCTTCGTCTCGTCGGCCCAGCGCGCCTGCACGCGCATGCCGGTCGACATTTTTGTTTCGCTGCCCGCGTCCACGACGTGCAGGAACGGCGTGTCTGCGCCGTCGAGCTTCACCAGGGCGTAGGCGAAGGGATGCGCGAGGGGTTGCTGGCGCCGGGGCTTCGACACCCAGACCCAGCTCTTCACGACGCCGGTCTGTTCGACCTCGACGAGGTCGCGAAGACTCTCGCTGGTATCCGGGTCGTACTCCTTCGCAGGAAACAGGACGCTGCCGTTCGCGCGCCGGATGCCGACGAAACGGCGGTCTCGCAGCGCCGTGAAGAAGCTGGAGAGCACGGCCCCGAGCGAGCGTTTGTAGGTGTACGAAAGGGTGTGCGGTGCGGTCAGGGATTCGGTCGCCGGCGCTTGCTTCGTCATCGAGGGGCTCCTTGCGTGGGCGAAGTCAAGCAGAGAAGAGAACGTGTTTCAATCAGCGCCCAGCCGCGGCGAGCCCGAAGCCGGGCCGCTCTTGTCGCACACCCGGCTCCCCCTAGACTGGCGACCCAACCCGTCCCTTCCTTATCAAGAGTCGATCCGACCTGACCCGAGGAGATCCGCCATGAGCACCGCAAGCCCCGGCGCAAACGAGCCGATCCGCATCACCCGGCAGGACGGCATCGCCTGGGTGACGATCGATGCGCCGCCGATGAATCTGCTCGGCGGCGAGCTGATGGGCGGGCTGATGGGCCTCGTCGACACGCTCGAGCGGGACGCGACGACGCGGGTCGCCGTGCTGCGGAGCGCCGATCCCGATTTCTGGATCGCCCATGGCGACGTCGTCTCGATCACCTCCGTCCCCGTCGCGCCCACGCCCGTGCCGGAGCGACCCGAGGCGACCGAGCTCAACTTCGTGCACCAGATCTTCGAGCGCCTCCGGAAGGTCCCCCAGATTACGATCGCCCAGATCGAGGGATATACCCGGGGCGGCGGCAGCGAGCTCGCCCTCGCCTGCGACATGCGCTTCGCAGCCCGCGGCAAGGCCGTGTTCGGCCAGCCCGAGATCGCCCTCGGCATTCTTCCGGGCGCCGGGGGCACCGCCCGCCTCACCCGCCTCGTCGGCCGCGCGCGGGCGAGTGAGATCATCTTCGGCGGCAGCGATTTCAGCGCGGACGAAGCCGAGCGCTACGGCTGGATCAATCGCGCGCTCCCGCCCGCCGAGCTCCCCGAATTCGTCGCGGGACTGGCACGCCGCATCGCGAGCTTTCCGGCAATCGCGCTGCAGGAGGCGAAGCGCACGATCCAATCCGTGAGCGACGCGACGACAGGCGCCGATCTATTGGTCGAGCAGCGCGCCTTCGACCGCCTCATGAACGATCCGCGCTCCGAGCGCAAGCCGCGCATGGATCGGTTCCT
>JANNQH010000403.1:0-1899 GCA_031400655.1 Deltaproteobacteria bacterium
CCGGGACGAGGCCGCGTCGCTCTTCTCGCTCGGCTACCTCGACCTGCGCGGCCGGGCCAAGAGCGAGCAGCTCTTCCACCTCGGCTGCGTCAAGATCGGCGCAATCCTCGAGCAGATGGGCGAGGCGCCCGAAGAGTTCGAAGACCTGCGCAAGCTCCTGACAGACACCTACTTCGGGAACTTCTCGCTGTTCCAGTCGATGCCCGACGCCTGGGCCGTGAGCCAGGTCTTCCCGATCATGCCGATCCACCGCCTCGGCGAGGAGCCGACGCGGCGCGGTGTGATCGTCGATCTGACCTGCGACTCCGACGGCCGCCTCGATCACTTCATCTCCGAGGCCGGCGAGGCGTCGACGCTGCGCCTGCATCCCTGGAACGGCGCGTCCTACCTGCTCGGCGTGTTTCTCGTCGGCGCTTACCAAGAGATCCTCGGCGACCTCCACAACCTCTTCGGCGACACCGACGCCGTCCACGTCCGCCTCGACGGCGAGCGCGGCTACGCCGTCAAGCACCTCGTCGAGGGCGACGCCGTTTCCGAGGTCCTCGCCTACGTCCAGTACGACCGCGGGAGTCTCTCGGAGCGGGTCCGCCGCACGATCGAGAAGGCGATGAGCGAAGGCCACATCAGCCTCGAGGAATCGGCGCTGCTCCGCCGCCGCTACGACCAGGGCCTCGCCGACTACACCTATCTCAAGGACGAAGGCTGAGAGCGTGCCGGCTCGCCGGAAGACCTGCCGCGTCTATTCATGGAACGTGAACGGGATCCGATCGGCGACCTCGAAGGGGCTGGTCGACTGGCTGGCTTCGGAAGAGGCCGAGATCGTCGGCCTGCAGGAAGTCCGGGCGGCGGTCGATTCGGTCCCGGCCGAGCTCGCGGCCCTCTCCGACTACCACCAGCACTACGTCGCCGCCACGAAGAAGGGCTACTCCGGCGTCGGGCTCCTCGCGCGCCGCAAGCCCGACGCGATCGAGACGTCGCTCGGCGAGTCCCGCTTCGACGACGAAGGCCGGCTGCAGGTCGCGCGCTTCGGACGGCTCGTCGTCGCGAACGGTTATTTTCCGAACGGCTCGGGCAAGGATCGCAGCAACGACCGCGTGCCCTACAAGCTCGACTGGTACCGCGCCCTCTTCCAGCGGATCGAAGCGCTCCGCAAGGACGGGCTCCACGTCCTCGTGCTGGGCGACTTCAACACGGCGCACAAAGAGATCGATCTCGCGCGCCCGAAGGACAACCGCAAGACCTCGGGATTCCTGCCGGAGGAGTGTGCGGAGCTCGAGACCTGGATCGCCGCCGGCTGGGTCGACACCTTCCGCGCCTTCGAGCCGGGGCCGGGACATTATTCGTGGTGGAGCCAGCGCTTCGGTGTGCGCGCGAAGAACATCGGCTGGCGGATCGACTACGTGCTGGCCTCGCCGTCGGCCATGGCCTTCGTGAAGCAGGCCTTCATCCTGCCCCAGATCATGGGCTCGGATCACTGTCCGATCGGTGTGGATCTCGATCCGGCGATCTTCGGCTGACGCTCGCCGGGCGCCCGTCGGCTCAGACCGGGAGCTCGCGCTCGGCGCCCAGCACTTCGCGTTCGTAGTCTTCGAGGCTGTCGAAGCTCATCGGGCTGCCGGCGAGGATCGCCTCCGACGGCAGACACGCGGCGCCCGAAGCACGCTGCAGCTGGCTCGCGAAGGCCATGAGGCCGGTGATCGAGGTCATTCCGGGCTGCGCGGCCACGAGCCCCGCGGCGTCGAATCGGTCGCTGCGGAAGCGGATCAGCTTGAGCGGCGACGCGATGTCGTCGCGCCAGTTGAGCACGCAATCGACGATCAGCACCGGCCGCGGCCCGAGCCCGCGCACCGCCGCCATCCCGATCGCCTCGATGCGCGTGATCGGCAGCCGCGACTTGCC
>JANNQH010000404.1:0-6639 GCA_031400655.1 Deltaproteobacteria bacterium
TCGAATTCATGAGCGGCCGCCTGCGCGTCGTCGAGCGCGAGCTCGGTGCCGACGAGATGGGCGACTGGGGCGTGATCGAGCACGACCGGACCGAGATCCTGCTCGATCCCCTGCCCTGAGTTCCGACCCGACGCACCGGACTCGAGCGGCACAAGTCGCGAGCCGATCGCTTCCTAGACGTTGGCGTATTGAATGAGCCCGTCGGCCGGCGCCCTGCCGAACGCCCGAGCATCCGATTCCGGCTCCTGATAGGCGAAGGTCGACGCGTCAGCGGACTCCCAGGCCCGGGCGAAGCTCGCGGGGCGATCGTCACGCAACAGGGCGCCCGGCGTCAGGTACTCGAAGATCTCGCCGTAGTGCCGTGTCTCGAGCTGGGAGACGCGGCGCATGACGTGCCACGGGCGCAGGTCCGAGGGCCGCGAGAGGCCTGCGGCGCTCATCAGATCGACCGCTGCGCGGATCGTCTCCCGCTGGTAGCGCGCGACCCGCTTCGACTTCTCCTCGGGAACGAGGCCGATCGTCAGCGCGGGATTCTGGGTCGCGATCCCGACCGGACACTCGTTCGTGTTGCACTTGCGTGCCTGGATGCAGCCCATCGCGAGCATCATGGGCCGCGCGGCGTTGCAGGTATCGGCGCCGAGGGCCATCGTGCGCGCCAGCGTGAAGCCGCTCGAGATCTTGCCCGAGGCGATGATCCGGATCTGGTCGCGCAGGCCGACGCCGACGAGCGCGTTGTGGGCGAAAGTGAGCCCTTCGAGGAGCGGGGTCCCCAGACTGTTCGAGAACTCGAAGGGCGCAGCGCCGGTCCCGCCCTCACCGCCGTCGATGGTAATGAAGTCGGGGACCATGCCGGTCTCGAGCATCGCCTTGCAGATGGCGAAAAATTCGCGGCGCTTTCCGATGCAGAGCTTGAAGCCGGTGGGCTTGCCGCCCGAGAGCTCGCGCAGGCGCGTCACGAATTCGAGCAGCCCGATCGGTGTCGAGAAGGCGGTGTGGGCGGGAGGGGAGTTGACATCCTTGCCCATCACGACGCCGCGGATTGCCGCGATCTCGGGCGTGATCTTCTTCGCGGGCAGGATGCCGCCGTGGCCGGGCTTCGCGCCCTGCGAGATCTTGACCTCGATCATCTTGACTTCGTCCTGGCCTGCGCGTTCGGCGAACGCGACCGGATCGAATCCGCCATCCGGGGTGCGGCAACCGAAATAGCCGGTGCCGACCTGCCAGATGAGATCACCGCCCTGCAGATGTGCCGGCGAGATCGAGCCCTCGCCCGTGTTATGGGCGAATCCGCCTTCCTTCGCTGCGCGGTTGAGCGCCGTGATCGCGGCGCTCGACAGCGCGCCGTAGCTCATCGCCGAAACATTGAAGATCGAGGCCAGATACGGCTTGGCGCAGCGTCCCTGCCCGAACCAGACCCGCGGCTCGTGCTCTTTCGGCTCGACCGGCGCCATCGAGTGATTGATCCACTCGTAGCCTGTCTCGTAGACGTCGCGCTGAGTGCCGAAGGGCAGCGAATCGACGGCGCCTTTTGCGCGCTGATAGATCAGCGAGCGCTCTTCGCGATTGAACGGGCGGCCACCGATGTCGTTCTCGATGAAGTACTGCTGGATCTCGGGGCGGATCGTCTCCATCAGGTAGCGAGCGTGGCCGATCACCGGGAAATTGCGCCGGATCGACTGCTTCTTCTGCAGCATGTCGACGACGCCGAGCAACACGATCGGCCCGACGAGCAGCATCCCATACCAGGCCGCCGGCCAGACGGAGCTGACCCCCGCGATCACCGAGACCGCCACCGCCGCCGTCGTCCCGAAGATGACGCGGGCGGAGACCCCGCTGCTCGAGATGCGCCGGATCGAGAGGAGCGAGAGTGGGCCGACGATCAAGAACGCGAAGAGCGCCGGCGGCCATTGGAGGCCGAGAGCCACGAGGCTCGAGAGGATGATGATGTTCAGCGTGATCAGGATCGCGTTCATTTCGACTCCCATCGCTCAACCGGTGGCCCAGGCGGACGGGAGTTCCATCGGTCGGACCAGCCATCCGTCCGATGTTCATCTCGCTCGCTCAGGCAACCACCTGAACGATCGGCGCAAATCACCCGAGCCCGCGGATCAGCCGGGCCGGTGCACCTTCGCCATGTCCTCGAGGAAGCGGATCACGGCGTCTTCGGCGCTCTGCTCCCGCTTGCTGGTCGCCATGTCCTGGAAGCCGCGCATCAGGACGACCCGGTCGACCCCGAGATCTTCGTACCGCTTCGCCGTATCCGCGTCGATCGGACCGGGCGGCGTCACGCTGATCTCGAGCTTTCCGAGCGACGCCGGGCGCGGGGTCCGCTTGGCCGCCTCGCGCAGCCCGTCGAGCATCTTCTGCGTCGCCGCGACGTCTTGAAAGAACCCGTACCAGCCGTTGCCCTGGGCCACCGCGCGGCGCAGCGCCGGCGCCGACATGCCGCCGACGTGGATCGGCGGATGCGGCTTCTGGACCGGAAACGGCCGGGACTGGATCCCGGCGAACTTCGTGAATCGACCGGAGAATTCGGGCTTCTCCGAGGTCCAGAGCGTGCGGAGGACCTCGATGTGCTCCGAAGCGCGTGGACCGCGCTCCTCGAACGGAATCCCGAGCGCGTCGAACTCGCCCTTCACATAGCCGACACCGATGCCCACGAGCAGCCGCCCCTTCGAGAGGACGTCGATCCCGGCCAGCTCCTTCGCGAGTACGATCGGCTCGCGCTGCGCGATCAGGATGATGCCCGAGCCGAGCTTGATGCGGGTCGTCTTCGCCGCCGCGAAGGCCAGGCTCGCGACCGTGTCGACGAAGGTCGAGAGCGGCGGCGCGGGAGACGGCGGGACCTGGGGATCGACGAGCACGACGTGCTCGCCGGTCCAGACCGACTCGAAATTCAGCTGCTCGGCGGTCACGACGAGGCGTGCGATCGAATCCGGAGTTTGAAACGTCCCGACGTTGAGCCCGAAATAACCGAACTTCATCTGATCTCTCCCTCTCCTGCCCGATCAGCCCATCAATACTTCGGCGGTCTGCTTGAGCGCCTCGGGGGTCGGCGCGTGGATCATCAGCGTCTGCACCCGGCTCTCGCGCCAGGCGGCCAGGCGATCGCGAATCCGCTCCTTCGACCCGACCAGCGCGATGTCGTCGATGAACGCGTTCGGCACCGCGGCGATCGCCTCGCCGCGCTTCCCCTCGAAAAAGAGATCCTGGATCTTCTGGGCCTCCGCCGGATAGCCCATGCGCCCCATCAGATCTTTGTGGAAGTTGCGGTCCTTCGCGCCCATGCCGCCGATGTAGAAGCCGAGACTCGGCCGCAGCGCATCGTAGGCGCTCTGCAGGTCGTTGGTCAGGCTGACCGTCACCGGCACGACGATGTCGAAGTCCTCCCGCGCGTTCACGAGCGAGTCGGCGTAGACCTCTTCGCGGGTCGGCGCATACCAGAGCGGAATCCAGCCGTCGCAGATCTCCGCGGCGAGGGCCACGTTCTTCGGCCCTTCGGCGCCGAGATAGATCGGCAGGTTCGCGCGCAGCGGGTGGGTGATCGACTTCAGCGGCTTGCCCAGGCCCGACGCGCCCTCGCCGAAGTAGGGAATCGGGTAGTGCGGGCCATCGTTCTTGACGGGCTGCTCACGGCGGAGCACCTGGCGGATGATGTCGACGTATTCACGCGTGCGGGCGAGCGGCTTGTCGAAGGGCCGGCCGTACCAACCTTCGACGACCTGGGGACCCGAGACGCCGAGGCCGAGGATCACGCGGCCCTTCGTCAGGTGGTCGAGCGTCAGAGCGTGCATCGCGGTCGAGGTCGGCGTGCGGCCCGAGATCTGCACGATCGAAGTGCCGAGCTTGATGCGCGAGGTGTGGGCGCCGATCCAGGTCAGCGGCGTGAAGGCATCCGAGCCCCACGCCTCGGCGGTCCAGGCGGAATCGAAGCCGAGGCGCTCGGCCTCCTGGGCGATTTCGACGAAATTGGGATTGGGCTGCGCCTGCCAGTAGCCAAACATGACGCCGAACCGGAGAGAGGGGGATGCACTCACGCAGAAAGCTCCTGTGGACTCTTATGGAAGAGAGGAAGCGCGAGCATAGCCGCGCGGCGCACCCCAGGCCCGGGTGCCGTCTCGACCCGCCGGTCGGCGATGGCTAGCGTGCCTGGATGAATTTGCGGATGGATGAGCGCGTCGCCCGTCTCCTCGACCAACAAGCGATCGAGCGCGTAATCGAGCGCTATTGCCGCGGGATCGACCGCCGCGACCTCGCCCTCGTCCGCGACTGCTACCACGACGACGCGACCGATCGGCACGGCAGCTTCTTTGGCAGCGCCGACGAATACGTCGTCTGGGTCGACGGGCTGCTCGCCCGCTACCACTTCACGACCCACGCGCTGAATCAGATCACGGTTGAGTTCGGCCCCTCGCCCGACCTCGCCGCCGCCGAGACCTACGGCGTCTCGATCCACCGCGGCGATCCGTCGAAGCCCCACCAGAACCTCGCGACCGGTTTTCGCTACCTCGATCGCTTCGAACGGCGCGCTGGAAGCTGGAAGATCGCGAGCCGGGTCGCGATCGGGGAATGGTCACTGCGACTGGCCGCCGAGGCGTGGTGGGACATCCCCGAAAGCCACGTGCACAGCCGGCGCGACGCGGGCGATCCGATCTACGCGCTGCTTTCGTCGATCGGCATCGCCGCGAGCGGCGACCGGAACTGACCAAGTCCTCGCTTCGAAGGGAGAGATGCGCGCCATGCAGCTCGCGACGTTGAAGGTCGAGAAACGCAATTCGATCGGGCGCATCCTGCTCGACCGCCCCGAAAAGAAGAATGCGATCGATCCGCGCATGGCCCGCGAGCTCGCGGACGTGCTCGACGACTTCGAGGCGGATCCCGAGGTGCGCGCCGTATTGATGCGCGGAGCCGGCGGAAATTTCTGCTCGGGGGGTGACCTCGCGCCCGAGCGTGGCCCGGAGTCCCGGCGGCCGGGCTCGCCCGCTTCGACCACCCTCGACGTCATGAACCGCGTCTACGGCCGCGCGATCCGCACGCTCCACAATCACCCGAAGCCCGTCGTCGCGCTGGTCGAGGGCGTGGCTGCGGGCGCCGGCGCCAATCTCGCGCTCGCGTGTGATCTCGTCTACGCGGCGACGGATGCGCGCTTCTGCGAGATCTTCGTGCGGCGCGGGCTATCCCTCGATTGCGGCGGATCGTGGCTGCTGCCCCGGCTCGTCGGGATGCAGCGCGCGAAGGAGCTCGCCTTCTTCGGGGATTGGGTGTCGGCTGCGACGGCGAAGGAATACGGACTCGTGAATGCGATCTTCGAGCCGACCGCGATCGAAGCGGCCGTCGACGAGAAGCTCGCGGTGCTGGCCGAGCGTCCGCCGATCGCCCTCGCGCAGATCAAGCAGAGCCTCCACCGCGCGAGTGCCCTCTCGATGGCCGAAGCGCTCGAGATCGAAGCCGTGGCCCAGGCGGCCTGCACGGCGACGGAAGACACCGCCGAGGGCATGCGCGCCTTCCTCGAGAAACGCAGCCCGCGGTTTACCGGCCGTTAGGCGGCACCGGTGCGGGCGAGCTGCTCGCGTTGGACGGCGAGCGAGATGTGGTGGAGCGTCTTGAGGAAATTGCGGGCGTGCGGGTCTTCTTCGATCGCCCGCAGGCCGTAGCGGAGCTTGCCGCTCTCGAGCTCGCGCAAGCTCTGGATCGAGACTTTCCCGTGACAGGACTCGTCCTCGTGGCGGATCGCGACGTCGACCAGCTGCCCGACCGAGAAACGCTCGTCCGACAGCACCGCGAAGCCCGTCGCGCTGAGATCCTGGACCTGGAGCCTTGCGCCCTTGCCAAAGCGCGCCTCGATCCGGGCGGAGATCGTGCTCACCCGGTAGTACTGGCGGCTCTCGGCGGAGATCGGGTCGCCGATCGGCTCGAGCACGAAGATGGGACCTCGATCTTCGACCTCGTTCTCCTCCGGGTTCACGGGTGTATCCGCGACCTCGATCGCGGTGATCCGTCCGATCTGCTGCATGAACTCCCGCTTCGGGGTGAAGTACATCAGGGCTTCCTGATCCACCGCAAACTCGAAGGGCTTGCCCACGAAGCGAACCGAGATGGCGTCTTCCGCCGTCGCCACGACGACCGAACGTCGCAGCCGCCGACCGCTGACCGCCGGTTCCTGGAAGAGAATGTCATCGCCGATCTTGAACACGGGCGCCTCCTTGGTAGTCGACCGGGCCTATCGGCCGCAGCGACCCGGTACGCAAGTCCGGTGAACTTCATACGCACACAAAACCTCAAAAATGGTGTTTTCTCCGGAGCTGGGGCGCGGAAGTTCGGCACAAGCTGGGGTGTCGATCGCACACCGTCGGCGATGTGCCAGACTCGTGCGCCGGGGTGAGATCGCGGCGCGCAGGAGGCATGAAACCTGACGAGCTTTTCCCTTCCGAGCCGCGCCAGCGAGCGCGCCTTCGTCTTCGGCGACGCGCGACCCTTTGCGCAGTGCCACGCCTCGACGCTCGTCGAGACGGGGGACGGCGCGCTGCTCGTCGCGTTCTTCGCGGGCACTCGCGAGGGCCATCGCGACGTCGGAATCTGGCTGGCCGAGGCGCGCCCCAAGAACACCACGCGAGACAGCGAGTCCCCCGCGTTCGGGGA